>NZ_JBFBIK010000116.1:0-23199 GCF_040685555.1 Sphaerisporangium sp. NPDC088356 | reverse complement strand
ATCAGGTCGGCGTTGACCTGATCGACGGGCCGTGTGGTCGTGAAGGTGTTCTCCGGCTCAGGACTTGACGCCGATGAAGAGGCCCGGGCGGTTCTCGCCGGTCTCCAGGAACTCGACGGAAGTGACGCCCGCCCCGGCGAACGCCGTCTCGTACTCGTCCCGCGTGAACAGCGACAGCATGTGCAGGTCGGTGAAGTGCCGGATACCGGATTCGGGATCGGCCACCAGGTATTGCGCCGTCATGCGGTGGGCCCGGCCCTCCACCACGGTGTGGGAGAGCCGGGCGATGGTCTGTCCGTCGACCGTGACGACATCGCCCATGACGCGCCCGGACTGCGCGTTCTCCGGGAAGTACCAGGGCTCGACGACGATGACCCCACCGGGGTTGAGGTGCCGGCCGAAGCAGCGCAGCGCCGCGTTCAGCTGCTCGGCGTCGTCCAGATAGCCGATCGCGCTGAACAGGCAGGTGACCGCGTCGAACCGCCGATCGAGATCGAAGTCCTTCATGTCGCCCTGGTGCAACGGCACCCCAGGCAGCCTCTTCTGGGCGACCCGGAGCATGTCCTCGGCCAGGTCGACGCCCTCCACGTGCTCAAACGCGTCCGCGAAGCTGAGGAGGTTCCTCCCCGTGCCGCAGGCCACGTCCAGCAACGCGGAGGCGGAGGCGTTGCGCTCCCGGATGTACTTGGCCCACATCTGCGAATCGGCCTCGTACGCCCTGTCGCGCCCTTGGTACAGGGCGTCGTACACCTCGGCGTTGCTGTAGATCGGCGAGAGCCCGTCCATGGTCAGACCACCCGTACTTCGGGCACGTACAAGATCCACTGGCCGCCGGACTCGCGGAACCGCTCTTCCTTCGCCATGATCTCCTCGGCGTGGTTCCAGGCGAAGAGCAGCGCGTAGTCCGGGTAGGAGGCGGTGAAGGCCTCCGTCGACTTGACCGGGATGTGCACCCCGGGGGACAGCCGATCCTGCTTGGCCGGGGTCGTGTCGCACACGTAGGACACCAGATCGGGTCCTATGCCGCAGAAGTTGGTGACGGTCGCGCTCTTGGCTGTGGCGCCGTAGCCGGCGACGGTCTTGCCGTCCGCCCGCAGGGAGCGCAGCAGGGCGACCAGGTCCTCGCGGATGCGGGTCACCGAGGACGCGAACCCCTGGAGAACCTCGGGCCTGGCCAGACCCTGGGCCTCCTCCTCGGCCAGCAGCCGGGCCACCGCCGGGGTCGGCTGCCGGGCGCCGGCGCGGGCGAGCGTGTAACGGACCTCGCCGCCGTGCACCGGATGACGCTCCACATCCACCAGCTCGAACCCGAACCGCTCGGCCATCGCCTGCACGGAACGAACCGAGAACAGATAGAAGTGCTCATCGTAGATCTGGTCGAACGAGGTCTTCTTCACGATGTCCCCGAGATAGGGGTCCTCGAAGACGAAGACGCCGTCAGGGGTGAGCAGCGCGTCGACACCGCGGAGAAGCGAGTCGAGATACGGGATATGACAGATGGTGTTCGCCGAGAAGATCGCGTTGGCGGGTCCTTCGGCCTCGCGAACGGCGGCCGCGGTCGACTCCTCGAAGAAGTCGGTGCGGACGCGCACGCCCCGCTCCCTGGCGACGTTCGCCACTCCTGCGGAAGGCTCGAATCCCAGATGGCGGATTCCGGACTCGGCCATCGTCCGCAGCAGAACCCCGTCGTTACAGCCAATCTCGACGAAGAAGGGATCTGTGGTGGTGAGCTCGGTCTCGATGAAGTTCAGGGCGGTCCGGGTGAAGTGCTCCCGCATCACGGACGACCCGGACGAGTGGTAGGGGTAGTCCTCGTGGAACATCCGCTCGCGAGGGACCTCCTCCATCAACTGGACCATCGTGCACTCCACGCAGTGTCCGACGGCGAGCCTGTAGAAGAACTCCGCGTCGACGTCGGCCGGGCGCGGAAACGCGTCGGAGAGCGGCTGGCGTCCGAGATCCAGGAACTCCTCGACTGCACCGCCGCAGATTCGGCATTCGGTCATCGGCGCCTCCACCTTTCTTCACCGGCCGTTGCCGGCCGCTATTGAAATGGATGTCGTCGGGCCCATGGCCAGCATGTCGCCGCGCGGGCGACGGCGCATCTCCCAGCGTGCGCCGGGAGCCACCCGCCACGGCGACCACCGTGACAAGGGCGAACAGCGCCCGCCGAGGTAGTAACTGATCTCGCTTGCGAACGGCTCAGCCGGGGAGTTGGCTATCGATTTCATCGGCAAGGGCCTGAAGACACTCGAAATCCTTCGTGACTCTGGCGCCCTTGGGGAGATACTCCCGCAGCTACCGGTTGGTATTGTCACGTTGTGACAGGATCTGTTGTGTTGTCGCGGTCGGTGTGGGCGCCCTGTCCTGCCGTTGCAGCGCGCAATGATGACAACCCCGAGTCGTCAGGATCCCCACGATGCTGAAAGCCGGTCGGTCCCAGGAAGAGATTCGCCAGCACAATCTCGGCACCCTGCTCCGGCACGTGCACCTGGGCGGCCCGATCTCCCGAGCGGCGCTGGCCGACCTGATGGGTCTGAACCGCAGCACCATCAGGGCGCTGACCGCCGAGCTCACCTCCGCGGGCCTGGTACGCGAGGAGCTCCCCAAGGACACCGGCAAGGCGGGCCGGCCGTCGCTGGTGGTCCGGCCGGAGTCCGGCCGGGTGTACGTACTGGCCTTCGACATCCGCGTGGACCGGCTGGTCGCCGCCAGGGTCGGCCTGGGCGGAGTGATCCTGGACCGCAGGGAGGCGGTCCGCCCGCGCGCCGGGGTCGACCTCGACGACGTGGTGGGGGTGCTCGCCGGGTTCGCCCGGCAGATGCACCGCAAGGCGCATCCGGACTCGGTGTGCGCCGGAGTCGGCGCGGCGTACTGCGGCATGATCCGGCCCGGTGACGGGATGGTGCGTTTCGGGCCGAACATGGGCTGGGTCGACCAGGCCTTCGGTACCGAGCTCGGTGTCAGGCTGGGGCTCGGGCTGCCGGTCATGGTGGGGAACGAGGCCCACCTGGGCGCGCTCGCCGAGCATGAACGCGGGGCCGGCATCGGCTTTCAGAACCTCATCTACCTGCACGGAGATGTCGGCGTGGGCGGCGGGATCATCGTCGGCGGCAAGCTGCTGGACGGCGATGGCGGGTACGGCTGCGAGCTCGGGCACATGATGGTGAACCCGTACAACGGCAGGCCCTGCGGGTGCGGCTCGCGAGGCTGCCTGGAGGCGGAGGTCGGCGAGCAGGCCCTGCTCGACGCCGCCGGCCGGTCCTCCGACCTGGTCGGCCGCGAGGGCGTACGGGCCGTCGTGGCCGCCGCCGACAACGGCGACATCGCGGCCCAGGAGGCGCTGCGCCGGATCGGCGACTGGCTCGGCATCGGGGTGGCGAACCTGATCAATCTCTTCAACCCGGGGCTGGTGATCTTCGGTGGGATGCTCCGCGAGGTCTACCCGGGCTCGGCGGCCCAGGTCCACAGCCGGGTGGAGGCCAACGTGCTGGTGATCTCCCGCGAGAAGGTGCAGCTCCGCACGTCGGCTCTCGGAGACGACGCCACCTTGATCGGCGCGGCCGAACTCGCCTTCTCCAAACTCCTGGCGAGCCCCCTTGATGTACTCGCCGAAATGACGTCACACCCGACCGCCCGCCGGCAACAGGCTCTCGCCCGAGAGGCTCAGGAGGCTTCGGCCTTGTCGTAGATGCCCACGGACCACAGGCCCGGCTGCCGGCCGACCACGGCGGCGAGCCGTTCAGGCTTCGAGAAGAGCGTCTGCTCTGTGAACTCGCCGTCGCACGTG
Organism: Sphaerisporangium sp. NPDC088356; assembly: GCF_040685555.1. Classification (NCBI taxonomy): domain Bacteria; kingdom Bacillati; phylum Actinomycetota; class Actinomycetes; order Streptosporangiales; family Streptosporangiaceae; genus Sphaerisporangium; species Sphaerisporangium sp. NPDC088356. The sequence continues at coordinate 19,409 of NZ_JBFBIK010000116.1, read as the reverse complement.
CCCTGCTTGCGGTCGGTGACCTCGCGGTTGTCGTACGTCCCCAGGGATCCTAGTGAACGTCCCCGCCTGATCGGTCATGCTCCCCTCGCGCCCAGGGTTCAGGTGACCTTCTGTTCTGGGGTGGTCCAGGTGTTGCAGGTGCCGGGTTCGGCGGAGTTGTAGCCGCGTTCCAGCCATTTCAGCTGGGTCGAGAGGCGGCCGTGGTCGCGGGTCCACTTCCCCGGCAGCGTTCCGAAGTACCAGGACCGGAACTCCCACCACGCGGGCATATAGTCGCCCATCGTCTTGAGGGCCACACCCGCGAAGCACTCGGCCTGGAGTTCGAGCCGCCTGCTCAGGAGGTCCTTCTTGCCCTTCGACCTCGTCGCGAGCTGCTCTTCCCACATGTAGTCGCTGATGTTCGTCATGTTCTGGAGGTGGTGGCCGTACTCGTGGGCGGTCACCTCCGCCACCCGGGCCGCCCCGCCGGGCCGCAGGTCGGCGCGCTCCACGAGGACGTAGTAAGTCCTGGTCTCATTGCAGTAGGTGCCGTCCGCCTCTTTGGACGGCATGAGCCCGCAATCGGGGTCCTTCACGCGGTGCCGCACGAACTTGCGCTCGGGCGGCCTGAAGTAGGTCCGCGTCCGCTTGAACGCGCTCGCCCAGATCCTGTCCAGGCACGATGACACCGCCCGCAGGTAGCGCTTCGTGGACGTCCAGTCGCTCGTCCTGATCACGGGGATCCCGCACTTCACCTTCGCCCGCGGCGCGGTGTAGAGCCGGCTCCTCACCGCGGCCGTCCGGTCGTACGGGAGCGGCAGCGTCTCCGAGGTGGGCCGGGCCGACGGCGAGGGTGACGGCGTGGGCGAGACCAACGGCGTCGCGGACCACTGTGGCACCGACATGGGAAGCGGGTCGGGCTGGGGCTCCGCCGTACACGCGGCCACGAAGGCGCACACCAGCAGCAGCGGAAGGAGACGGCGCACGATCATGGAGCTTATGCACCGCTTATTACGAAACGGGCATTGCTGGAGAAACGCCCGGCGGTGGTTCTTCCAGGATGCTCTTCTGGCTGGAATGCCGTCTCGCGCCTGCGAATCGCGGATGCGGCTGGGTAACGTGGCGTGGTTGAGAGGCGGGCCGCCAGGTGTCGTCGAGGCGCGCACGCTGACTAGGGGCGATCTTTCCAAGGTGGGAGTTGGGATGACGGCGATCGTGGACATACCACAGCCGGTACCTTTCGATGCGGTCTGCCCGCTGATGGGGGTGGAGGAGGAGTACCTGGTCGTGGACCCGTCGACGCGGGAGGTGGCGCCGATGGCGGCCTCGGTCGTGCGGCGCGCCGGGGCGGAGCTGGGCGATCTGGTGGGAGCCGAGATCACCCGCTTCCAGGTGGAGGCCAAGACGGCGCCGTGCGCCGGCGTCTCCGAGCTGGAGGACCAGCTTCGGCGGATGCGGTCGGCGGTGGCGGCAGCGGCCCGCGAGGAGGGGCTCGCCGTGGTCGCCTCCGGCACGCCGGTGCTCGGCGACGTGGTCCCGCCCCCGATCACCGACGATCCCCGCTACGGGGTGGGGATCGCCAACTACCGCGGGCTGCACGACGAGCAGAGCATCTGCGCCGGCCACGTCCACGTGCACCTGCCCGACCGCGAGCGGGCCGTGCTGGTGAGCAACCATCTGCGCCCGTGGCTGCCGGTGCTGATCGCGATGATGTCCAACTCGCCGTTCTGGACGGGCCGTGACACCGGTTACGCGAGCTGGCGCACGCTGTGCTGGGGCAAGTGGCCGGTGGCCGGCCCGCCGCCGTACTTCGCCTCGCTGAGCGAGTACGACGAGCTGGTCGGCGCGCTGACCGACTCGGGGGCCCTGGTGGACCCCGGCACCATCTTCTGGGACATCCGGCCCTCGGCGCGGCTGCCCACGCTTGAGGTCCGGGTGACCGACGTGCCCGCCACCGCCGAGGAGTCCGCGCTGCTCGCGGCCGTCGTGCGCGCCCTTGTGGTGGTGTCGCTCGAGCGGGTGGAGCGCGGCGATCCGGGTGCGCCCCTGTCGGCCGAGCGGCTGCGGGTCGCGTACTGGCGGGCGGCCCGCGACGGCCTGGACGGGCACGGCATCGACCCGGTGGCCGGCGAGCTGCGGCCGGCCGCGGACCTGCTCTCGGTGCTGCTGCGGCACATCCGTCCCGCCCTGGAGGAGACCGGCGACCTTGACATGGTGACGCGGCGGCTGCGGCGGCTGCGCGTCGCCGGCACCGGGGCGGCACGCCAGCGCGCCGCCCACGACCGGCGCGGGCGGGTGGCCGACGTCGTCGACCACCTGGTGGAGCATCTGGTCACCCCGGCCGGCGCGGGCGAGGTCGTCTGACGCGCTCGCGGACGCTCAGGCGTCCGGCCGGTCTTCCGGCGTGCCGAGGCGGGAGGCGAGGAACGCGCGCAGCGGCTGCACGTGCCTGGCCGGGTCGCGCCACTGGGCGAGCAGGTCCTCCAACAGGTGCCGCTCGCCGACCTGCTCGCCATGCCGCCACGCGCGGACGACCGGGTGGAGGAAGGCGCTTTCGTGCGCCCGCTCCGGGGTCGGGTGCCGCTGGATGGCGAACACGTCGCCGTAGTCCGCGCGTCCCCATCGCAGGGTGACCGTGAAGCACAGCGGATGGCCGGCGAACCGCTCGACCGCGTAGTCCTCGGGCAGGTCCACGTAGTGCAGGATCTGCCCGGCCGCCTCGTCGACGACGTACGCGTCGCACAGGTACTCGAACTGGGTCCACAGCGCCGAGCTGTGGTTTACCCGGTCGAGCATGGTCGCGGTCAGCTGGTCGGGATCGACCGGCAGCACCTCCTGGCGCAGGGGCTCCTCGCCGTAGCGCTCGGCGAGGAGGGCCGCCAGCGTGCGCAGGTTGTAGCGGAACCCGTCGATGAACGCGGAGGAGGCGCGTTTGAAGTCGCGGGCCTGCATCAGGGTGCCGGCGAAGTACAGGCCCTCGACGTTGGCCGACTGGAAGTCCGGGCGGATCGCCGGCAGGCGCCCGTTCGGGGCGAGCTCGGGCATGCAGGAGGCGTCGAACAGGCCGGTGTTCATCGTGAAGCCCGTGCAGCGCAGCACCGTGTCGTATTCCAGGACCGCCTGCTCGCCGTCGGCGAGCGTGTAGGTGATCGCGGCCTTGTAGCGGTCGCCCTCGCGCCAGATCCGGTCGACCCGGCATTCGAGCACGCCGTGCAGGGTCTTGAACCAGTAGCTGTCGAGCAGCGCGCCGTACTGGCCGCGCACGTGACCGGGATGCTTGCTCGTCCACGCCAGCCGGACCGGGCTCGGGCTGGCCAGGTGGATGATGGCGGCCTGGCCGAGTATGGCCTGGGCGGTCTCGAACGCCGAGTTGCCCTTGCCGATGATCAGCACGCGCTTGTCGGTGAAGTCCTCCGCGGACTCGGAGATGTCCTCGTATCCCACCGCTAGCTCGATGCCGGGGATGTCGGGGATGTACGGGCCGCCCCAGCCGTTGGCCATGATGAGGCATTCGGCGCGGAACACCTCGTCCCCCGCGTGCACGACGAAGTGCCCGCCGACCTTCTCGACGCGGTCGGCGGAGGTGGAGAACCGGACGTTGAGCGCGTGCTCCCGCTGGAAGTCGGTGAGGTAGCGCACCAGGTCATCGGCGCTGGGGAAGTACTCCTGCGAGTACCGGGGGAACATCAGGTCGGGCGAGTCGTTGAGCAGGGAGTTCCAGTCCCAGCGCAGGGCGATCTCCGGGTCCTTCTCGCCGGTGTGCACCTTGTTCAGCGAGATGAGCCTGCGGTGGCGCGGGTACCGGCGGAAGAAGCCGCCGGGGGAGTCCTCGCGTTCAAGGGTGAGGTAGTCGGCGCCGGCGCGCTGCAGGAAGTAGCTGAGCTGCAGCCCGCCGGGGCCGGCACCGATGATCAGGTAACGGTGGACGTGCTCGCCGGAACTCGCCATCAGACCTCACGCTCCGCCGTGGCCGGCCCGCTCAGCGGCCGGGAGGCCGGGGGGCGGAGCCGCGATGCCGGGCGACCCGGCGGCCGATGCGATACAGGGCATGAGCACTCCATGTTCCATCGAGGGCAGGGACCGGCCGGTTCAGGCCGCGGCGGTCGCGCAGTGGCAGTTCATCGACGCCCGCTCGGCCGGTCTGGGCCTGCGGTGCAGCCACATGGCCACCACCATGGGCGCGAAGACGATCGCGTTGTAGAACAGGTGCAGCTCGACGCGGGGGACCAGCAGCTGGATCATGCTGGTCGGCACCGGCCTGCCCAGCAGGTGGTAACCGGTCAACGCCTGGAGGAGCAGCAGCAGGTGCTCCAGGTGGTGCCATACCTGGATGCCCAGCGAGATGTTCCACCAGGCGCGGGCGCGGCCGGTGAACCCCTTGCGGAGCAGGATGAGCCCGACGAGCATGACGAGCGCGTAGCCGTAGTGCATCCATTCGGAGGTCACCAGCCAGGGGAACGGCCGTCCGAGCACGCCGCGCGCCTCAGGGACCGGCCAGCCCAGGGCGTAGATCTGGATCGCCTGCGCCACGTGCTCGGCCCAGTGCGCGAGCACGATCACCAGGAAGACGTTCAGTCCGGCCCGGTGGTAGTCGGTGTTCAACGAGGTCAGCAGGTCCGCTCTGGGGGGTAACGCGCTTGAGTGGCTGGCCATGGGTGTTCCTCCACGGGCGTCGGTCGGGCGTACGCGGTGTGCTCGGCGCTCTTCGGGGGGTGGGTGGTGTCAGGCCTGGCGCTGTGATTCGGCCAGCAGCCCGAGGTAGCCGTCCGAGACGATCCGTCGCGCCCGCGCGGCGTAGCCGGCCGGGTCGTCTGGGGCGATGGTCGCCAGGCCGTCGACGTAGCGGTTGTACATGCAGAACGCCGCGGCGATCAGCACGGTGTCGTGGATCTCCAGGTCCGTGGCGCCGGCCGCGCGGGCCTCGGCGACGTCCTTGTCGCCGACGTTCCGCCCGCTCTGCTGGACCGCGCCGGCGATGGCCAGCAGGGCCCTGAGCTTGTCCGACACGGGGGCGCCGTCCAGGTCGGCGCGGACCTGCTCCACCAGCGCCATGCCCTCGGGCAGCTGCGCCGCCGCGTAGGCGGCGTGGGAGGAGTAGCAGTAGCGGCACTGGTTCAGCGCCGACACGTACGCCGCGATCAGCTCCCGCTCGCCGCGGGACAGCGTGCTCTCCTGGCGGAGCAGCACCTCCACCAGCTCGTTGAGCGGGCGGGCCGTCTCTGGGCGGAACTGGAACAGGCCGCGTATCCCCGGTTCGTCCGAGTTGAGGCTGATGTGGGGCATGGTCGATTCCTCACCGGCGAGGAGGGGACACCTCACACGCGGTCGTGGGCGAACAGATCCATCCGACAGACGCTCATGTTCGCTACGCGACGCCCCGGATGTCAACGGGCGGTTTCTCCTGGGCTCCTCATCGGCGGGTCTCGTCTTTCCCGCCGTCGTTACCGGGACGTGACCATTCGGTAAGTCTGTCCTCACTCCCTTGTTTGCTCCCACGGCCAGGCGTAGCGTCACCGTCGCCCCCCAAAAGATCCGCACCATCTCCAGGAGGCCGTTCATGTCCGAACACCCGAACGTCAACCCCGCCCGCGAGAGTTACGACGCGATCGCCAAGGGTGACCTGGACTACATTCGCGACAACCTGCTCGCGGACGACGTGGTATTCCACGTTCCCGGCCACGGTTCACTGGCCGGCGATCACACCGGCAAGGCCGACGTATTAACTTATCTCGGAAAGCTTGGGAGCCAGACCGACAGTTCCCTGCGATACGACCCGGACGCGTTTCTCGCCGATGACGAGCACGTGGCGGTCCTGCTCCGGATCCGGGGAAATCGTGACGGCAAGATCCTCGACGGCCGCGGTGTTCACATATTCCGCATCGCCGACGGGAAGATCGCCGAACGCTGGAGCTTCCCGTACGATTCTTATGTGATCGACGAGTTCTTTTCGTAAACGCCCGCGCGCCTCGCGCGCTCGTCTTCACGGCCACCCGGCCTCCGCGGACCGAGATCACAGGTCACGCGGGCCGGGTGGCCCAGGCTCTCAGCCCTGACGCTGCGACTCAGCCAGTACGGCGAGGTATCCGCCGGTCATCTCGGCCCGTGCGGCGTAGACGGCGGGGTCGTCGGGGGCGAACGTGGAAAGGCCGTCGACGTAGCGGTTGTACATGCAGAACGCCGCGGCGATCAGCACGGTGTCGTGGATCTCGGTGTCCGACGCGCCCGCCTCCCTGGCCGCGGCCACGTGCTGCCTGGAGACCCGCTTCCCGCTCTCCTGGACCGCCCCGGCTATGGCCAGCAGGGCTCGTAGCTTGCCGGAGACCGGCGCGGTCTCGAGGTCGGCGCAGACCTGTTCCACCAACGTCATCCCCTCAGGGGCGCGTACGGCCGCGAAGGCCGCGTGGGTGAAGAAGCAGAACCGGCACTGGTTCAGCGCGGACACATAGGCCGCGATCAACTCACGTTCACCGCGGGTCAGCGTGCTCTCCCCGCACAGCAGCACCTCGGAAAGCGCGTTCAAAGGGAGAGCGGTCTCCGGGCGGAAACGGAACAGACCGCGAATTCCCGGCTCATCGGTGTTCAGGTCGATGTGCGGCGAAGCGGCGCTCTCGGGGCCCATCGGAACGAGCGGAGGTCGTTGCGGCCATTCCAGCCCGCATGTGTGATCGGTGGACTCGGTGATGGCGGGCAATTGGACGGCTATATTCCTGCGGGCGATGGTGGCCACTGCGTTCGTCATTGTCTTGACCCCTTTTTCTCGGTTGTCATTCGTTCTCGCACCACCAACTCTGCGCTTTCCGCCACCGGCGGGACAGGGTTTCGCGAGTCAGTAAGCTGCCCGGGTCCTGCCGCTTCCTGCCACACCCGTCGCTTGACAGGCCGACGCGTGGCGCGCGTTCGCAGGGGCGGGGGGAACCGCATTCCAGGTGCGCATTCGAGAAGTTGCGGCCGTCGCCGGCCGCGGGTGACCCTCGTAAGAGCTTTGAAGAGGGCCGGTCTCTACCTGGAGGTGCGACGTGGCGCAGAGCTTGTACCTGAAGGTGATCCGCGGCAACCCGACACCCGAGGAACTCGCGGCGCTCATCACGGTGCTGACCGCCCGCGCCGCGTCCGCCGCTCGGGAGGAAGCGGCGGCAGCGTCCTCAGCGGACTCCGCGTGGGTCGAAGGCGCCCGCTCCGCACGCCGGCCGGCCGCGCCGAGCTCCAGCCCCGCCGCCTGGCGCGTCAGCGGGTGGGCCGGCTAGGGGGACCCCCGCCCGGCCCCATTGAAGCCCCTGCCGATGCGGGGGCTTCTTCCATTTCCGGCACCGGTTACAACATTCACTACAGATTATTACATAGCACAGCAACCAGGGAGATGTGCCTCAACGGTCGGCATATGACCATTAAATGGTCACGCTGGTGTGAGTAACCGTCATCGGCTGACGGCGAAAAGACGAGGAGCATCATGCCAACCCTTTTAGGTTCACTGCGCAGGCTCGTGCTGACTCCGTCGCTGGCCGACGTGACTTTCAGCGTGCGCGGTTTCCCGTCCACGCCGTCGGCCGCGACGCGCAAGCTCGAAGCCATTCCCCAGGCGGTGATCTGTGGATTCGAATGGGGAATCGACGCGCGTGACCAGTGGGAGGTCGAGCGCCGGCTGAGCATGGTCGACCAGGAATTGCGCGGATTCGCCTACGAGGGCGCGACCATGGGTTTCACGATCGTGGACGCGATGGGCGGCGGCCGGGGGACCCGCACCCGTGATCTGCTGCTCGGCCCCGGCCAGCCGCACATCTTCCTCACCTACATCGGCATCGGCTTCGCCATGGCACGGCTGCCGCGGCCCCTGTGGAAGAAGATCATGCCCGACCTGAGCGGGTCGGCGTACTACCCCACCATGAGCTGGCTCGCGGTCGACGGGTACGGCTTCGACCGGGCCTACTTCGACACCCGGCGCTGGGTCGACGAGCAGCGCGTCCCGTCCCCCTACGCGTGGGAAGGCTCTCCCGACTACTTCCTGCGGGCCGTCGACCAGGGCATAGGCCGTGCGCTGTGGTTCATCCACGCCGGGCGCGTCCCCGACATCGCCGCGAGGGTGAGGGGCTTCGCCGCCCACCGGCAGGCGGACCTGTGGAGCGGCGTCGGCCTGGCCGCGACGTTCGCCGGCGGTTCCGTGGCCGAGGGACTCACCGCGCTGCGCCGCGCGGCCGGCGACCACCACCCCGAGCTGGCCCAGGGTGTGGTCTTCGCGGCCAAGGCGCGTGACTTCGCCGGCTTCGTGCCGGAGCACACCGAGATGGCCGCCGCCATCCTCGCCGACCTGTCGCTGGAGGGCGCCGTGGCGCTCGCCGACAGCACCGCGGTGGAGGCCGGCGGAACCGATTCGGTTCCCGCATATGAATTGTGGCGGCGCGCGATCAGCGCGCATTTCATTTCGTCCGGAGACCGTGTTCCGAGCTGACGCGGCCGCCGCCTGACGGCGTGGGCGAATCTCGCGTGGGGCGGGATCATTTTGGCCGGGCAGGCCATTCGAGCATGCCCGGAAAACGGTTCCGCCCTTTCTACTGAGCACGTTTGAAGTGGACCCCAAGTCAGCCTATATGGCTACATTTAGGTAAACGTTACCCCACGGTTAAGGGGAAACCCCCGAGGGGAGGGAGAGGCAATTGGCCAGCATTCTACGGTCATTGAGAAGCCGTATTCTGACACCCAACGTCTCCGAGACGAAGCTCTCGACACGTGGTTTCCACGTGAAGAGTCCAGAGGCCCGCGACCTGTTGGAGAAGGTCGGCGAGACGTTCCTCACCGGTTACGCCTATGCGGCCGAGGCGCGTACGCCCGCCGAGGCCGAGGAGCGTCTGGAGGAGATTCCGAAGCGGTTCCGCGGCTTCGCCTACGAGGGCGCGGGCATGGGGTTCGCCATTCTCGACGCGACGCCGGTCTCACGCGGTCAGAAGGTCGCCGGCTTCCTCGCCGGGCGGCGGGGTGACGCCCAGATCTACCTGGTCTACGTCGGCGTCGGCTGGGCGATGGCGCGCCTGCCGAAGTTCCTGTGGTCCAAGATCTACGCGCCCGACCCGCTGCTGCGGTACCTGGCGCTCGATGGATACGGCTTCCACCAGGCCTACTTCCGTACCGAGCAGTACGTGCACGGGCAGTACCAGGACCCGAGCTTCCCGTGGCCGGCCGACGCCCCGCCCGGGTACGCCAACCGCGTCGTCGACCAGGGCATCGGGCGGGCCTTGTGGTTCGTCGGAGGCACCGACGTCGACGTGGTCACCACGATGATCAACCGGTTCCCCGAGCACCGGCGCGGCGACCTCTACGCGGGCGCCGGGCTGGCCGCCACCTATGCCTGCGGCGCCGAAGAGGACGAGCTGCGGACGTTCAGGGACCGGGCGGGCGTGTACCGCCCCCAGCTCGCCCAGGGCTCCGCCTTCGCGGCCGAGGCCCGGGTGAAGCCGGGACTGGTGGTGCCCGCCACCGAGGTAGCCACCCAGGTGTTCTGCGGCGTGACGCCGGAGCAGGCGGCGCGGATCAGCAATGAATCCCGCCCCGACCAGCGGATCCAGGGTGATGTGCCGGCTTATGAAGTGTGGCGCCGGCGGATCGCCGACCAATTTGTCTCTCTTGGAGGTGTTAGCCCGTGACTGCGACCCTTGGCTGGCTGCGCAGGCAGCTACCGGGAATCGTCGCCCTCGTGCTGGTCACGAGCGTCTTCTTGGTCGCCCGTCTGCCCTCGTACTCCGCGGCGGAGACCGCGAACATCGCGAGCAAGTTCTCGTTCAAGCCGCTGTCGATCGCCCTGCCCAGTGGATACACCGACCAGACGATCCGCAAGGTGAACAAGGACTACAAGCACATCGACGCCTGGATCTCCTCCGTCGGTGCGGCGATCGCGATGAACGACCTCGATGGTGACGGGCTTTCCAACGACCTCTGCCTCGTCGACACGCGCATCGACCAGGCCGTCGTGACGCCGACCCCGGGTGCCCGCTCTGAACGGTATGCCCCGTTCGCCCTGAACCCGGGCGCGCTGCCGATGAACGACCACATGGCGCCCATGGGCTGCGTCCCCGGCGACTACAACGAGGACGGCCGCATCGACCTGCTGGTCTACATGTGGGGCCGCACGCCGATCGTCTACCTCGCGAAGCCGAGCGCGACCAAGCTGGGGGCCGACGCCTACCAGCCGACCGAGCTCGTGCCGGGCGCGAACTCCACCAACGGCGAGTACACCGGTCCGCAGTGGAACACCAACGCCGCCACCGTCGCCGACTTCGACGGGGACGGCCACGACGACATCTTCATCGGCAACTACTTCGCCGACGGCCCGGTCCTGGACTCCACCGTCAGCGGCGGCGTCCACATGAACCACTCGATGTCCGACGGTCACAACGGCGGCGAGGACTACTTCTTCCGCTGGACCGGGGCGACCACGGGCGACCAGCCCACGGTCACCTACAAGTGCCTGGACAACGTGCTGTCGAAGGAGGCGTCGAAGGGCTGGGAGCTCGGAGCCGCCGCGAACGACCTGGACGGCGACCAGCTTCCCGAGCTCTACCTCGCCAACGACTTCGGCCCGGACCGGATGTTCTACAACCAGTCCACCCCGGGGCACATCAAGCTGTCGCCCGTCGAGGGCGTCCGCACGCCGCTGATCCCCAAGTCCAAGACGATCGGCCACGACTCGTTCAAGGGCATGGGCCTGGACTTCGGCGACCTCAACCACGACGGCATCTACGACATGTTCGTCAGCAACATCACGACGTCGTGGGGCATCGAGGAGAGCAACTTCCAGTTCATGTCCACGGCCAAGAACCAGGCCGAGCTGCGCGCCAAGCTGCGCGCCGGCGAGGCGCCGTGGGTGGACAAGAGCGCTCCCTCCGGCACGGCGTGGTCGGGCTGGGGCTGGGACGTCAAGATGGAGGACTTCAACAACGCCGGTGAGCTGTCGATCGCCCAGGCGACCGGGTTCGTGAAGGGCTACACCGACCGCTGGCCGCAGCTGCAGGAGCTGGCCACGGCCAACGACCAGCTGCTCCAGAACCCCTTCTGGTGGCCGAACGCGCAGGCCGGCGACGACATCGGCGGGAACCAGACGCTGCACTTCTTCGCCAAGGGCCCGACGGGACGCTACGTCGACCTCGCCCCCGACCTCGGCCTCGCCATCCCGGTGCCCACCCGCGGCATCGCGACCGGCGACTCCGACGGGGACGGCCTCGTGGACTTCGCCGTCGCCAGGCAGTGGGGCGAGCCGGTCTTCTACCAGAACCAGAGCGCTTCCGCCGGCGCGTACCTCGGGCTGAAGCTCACCCGCGACGAGGCCCCGGTCGCCGGGACGCTTCCCGCGACGGGCTCACCGGTCACCGGCGCGCAGGTCACGGTGAAGACGGCGGACGGCCGATCGTTCATCGGCCGCGTCGATGGCAGCAGTGGCCACTCCGGCAGGCGCTCCACCGACGTCCACATCGGGCTCGGCCAGAACGTCACCGGGCCTGTGCAGGTGCACCTTCGCTGGCGCGACCGCACCGGACAGGTACACGACCAGGATCTTCAGCTGACCACGGGCTGGCACTCGCTCGTGCTCGGCCAGCAGGCCAAGGAGAAGTGATCGACATGGCTGAAACGAAGGCCAGCGCGCCGCCACGTCATGACCCCAAGGTAATCATCGCCCTTCGCAACTTCGCGATCTCGATTTCCGTCTTCAACATCTTGGGATACACCGTCCTCGGGTTCGAGCAGCCCTGGCTGTGGCCGTTCTTCGCCCTCGCCACCGGCTACGCCACCGAGATCGGGCTCGAGTACATCGGTGCCCGGGTGGAGAAGCGCGCGCCGCGCTACACGGGCCTCGGGTTCCGCGGCCTGATGCAGTTCCTGTACCCGGCGCACATCACTTCCCTCGCGATGAACATGCTGATCTACGTCAACGACCAGATCCTGGTGCTGCTCTTCGGAGTCGTCGTCGCGGTCGGCGCCAAGTGGGTGCTGCGCGCGCCGGTCAAGGGCCGGATGCGGCACTTCATGAACCCGTCGAACTTCGGCATCGCGGTCGTCCTGCTGCTCCTGCCCTGGGCCAGCATCGCACCGCCGTACCACTTCACCGAGCACACCGACACCTGGTTCGACTGGATCATCCCCGGAATCATCATCATCGGCGGCACGATGCTGAACGGGAAGCTCACCAACCGCATGCCGCTGATCTTCGGCTGGGTGGGCGTCTTCGCCCTCCAGGCCATCGTGCGCGGCCTCTTCTTCGGCACGTCGATACCCGCGGCCCTCGGCATGATGACCGGCGTCGCGTTCGTGCTCTTCAGCAACTACATGGTCACCGACCCGGGCACCAGTCCGTCGAGGCCGGCCTCGCAGGTCGCCTTCGGCGGTGGCATCGCCCTGCTCTACGGCCTGATGACCGCGGTGCACATCTCCTACGCGCTCTTCTTCGCCACGGCCGGGGTCTGCGCCATCCGCGGCGGCTTCTTCTGGGCGCTGCACTTCGTCAACAAGGCGCGCGAGCAGCGTGAGGCCCAGGCGCGCCAGGCCGTCTCCGACGTACCCGTCGAGATCGTCCCCACCGGTGGGAAAGAGGTCGCGACCGTATGAGCAGGATCGCGATCGTCGGCATGGCGTGCCGGTACCCGGACGCCACATCGCCGAGGGAGCTGTGGGAAAACGCTCTCGCCGGTCGCCGCGCCTTCCGGAGACTGCCCGACGTGCGCATGCGGCTGGAGGACTACTGGAACGCCGACCCGGCGCACCCGGACACCTTCTACGCGCGCACCGCGGCGGTCATCGAGGGCTACGAGTTCGACCGTGTCGGTTACAAGATCGGCGGCAGCACGTACCGCTCCACCGACCTCACCCACTGGCTCGCGCTCGACATGGCGGGCCTCGCCCTGGCCGACGCGGGCTTCCCCGGGGCGGAGGGCCTGCCCCGGGAGCGCACCGGCGTCATCGTGGGCAACACCCTCACCGGCGAGTTCACCCGCGCCAACGTGATGCGCCTGCGCTGGCCGTACGTGCGCCGCACGGTGGCCGCGGTGCTCAAGGAGCAGGGCTGGGACGACGAGCGGCTGGCCACCTTCCTCGCCGACCTCGAGACCACCTACAAGAGCCCGTTCCCCTCCATCGACGAGGACACCCTGGCCGGCGGCCTGTCCAACACCATCGCCGGGCGCATCTGCAACTACTTCGACCTCAACGGCGGCGGCTACACCGTCGACGGCGCCTGCTCCTCGTCGCTGCTGTCGGTGACGACCGGGTGCAAGGCGCTGATCGACAACGAGATCGACGTGGCCATCGTCGGCGGCGTCGACCTCTCGATCGACCCGTTCGAGATCGTGGGCTTCGCCAAGACCGGAGCCCTGGCCAAGAGCGAGATGCGCCTGTACGACCGGCACTCCAACGGCTTCTGGCCGGGCGAGGGCTGCGGCATGATCGTGCTGATGCGCGAGGAGGAGGCCGTCAAGGCCCGTCACCGCATCTACGCGACCATCGCCGGGTGGGGCATCTCCTCCGACGGCAAGGGGGGCATCACCCGGCCCGAGGTCAGCGGCTACAAGCTCGCGATGCGCCGGGCCTACGAGCGCGCCGGCTTCGGCGTCGAGACCGTGGAGCTGTTCGAGGGCCACGGCACCGGCACCCCCGTCGGGGACGCCACCGAGCTCACGGCGCTGTCCGAGGCCCGGGCCGAGGCCGACCCGGGCGCCACGCGCGCGGCGGTCACCTCCATCAAGGGGATGATCGGGCACGCCAAGGCCGCGGCCGGCGTCGCCGGCCTGATCAAGGCCGCCATGGCGGTGCACGAGCAGGTGCTCCCGCCGGCCATCGGCTGCGTCGACCCGCACGACATCCTGACCAGCGAGTCGGCGACGCTCCGCGTCCTTCGCAAGGCCGAGCCCTGGCCGGCCGGGGCCCCCGTGCGCGCCGGCATCACCGCCATGGGCTTCGGCGGCATCAACACCCACGTCGTGCTGGAGAAGTCCGGGCCCCGCAAGCGCGCGCCGTTCTCGACGCGCACCAAGACCCTGGCCTCCTCCCTGCAGGACGCGGAACTGCTCCTCGCCGACGCCGCCTCGCCGCAGGCGCTTCGCGAACGGGTCGCCGAGCTGGCGGACTTCGTGATCAAGGTGTCCTACGGCCAGCTCGCCGACCTCGCCGCGACCCTGCAGCGTGACCTGCGCGAGCTGCCGTACCGGGCCGCCGTCGTGGTGTCCTCGCCCGAGGACGCCGAGCGGCAGCTCAAGCGGGTGCTGACCGCGCTCGACGAGGGCGAGACCAGCCTGTTCGCCCCCGACGGCCGCGCCTTCTTCGGCCAGGCCGACGGGCCGGGCCGGGTGGGCTTCCTGTTCCCCGGACAGGGTTCGGGCCGCGGCACCAGCGGCGGCGCGCTCCGCCGACGCTTCGCCGAGGTGGAGGAGATCTACGTCAAGGCGAACCTGCCCACCACCGGCGACATGGTCGCCACGGCGGTCGCCCAGCCGCGCATCGTGACCGGCTCCATGGCCGGCCTGCGCGCGCTGTCCGCGATCGGCGTGGAGGCGGACGTCGCGGTCGGGCACAGCCTGGGCGAGATCTCCGCTCTGCACTGGGCCGGCGCGATGGACGAGGAGACTCTGCTGCGGGTCGCAGGCGTCCGTGGCAAGGCCATGACCGAGCACAGCGCCTCGGGCACCATGGCCAGCGTCCGCGCCACGCCCGACACGGTCACCGAGCTGACGGGCGAGCTGCCCGTCGTCATCGCCGGATACAACGGGCCCGACCAGACCGTCGTCGCCGGGCCGGTCGACGCGATCGAGGAGTTCGGCCGCAAGGCCGCCGGCGCGGGCCTCAAGTGGACCAAGCTGCCGGTCTCGCACGCCTTCCACTCCCCGCTCGTCGCACCGGCGGCCGAGGAGTTCGGCGAGCACCTGGCCGGGGAGGACTTCGGCCCGGTCGACCGGCCGATCGTCTCCACCGTGACCGGGGTGACGCTCACTCCGGACACCGACGTCCCTGCGCTGCTGCGCAGCCAGATCACCGACCCGGTCCTGTTCACCCAGGCCGTGGAGGCCGCCGCCAAGGACATGGACCTGCTCATCGAGGTCGGTCCCGGCCGGGTGCTCAGCGGCCTGGCGGCGTCCGTCACGGACGTCCCGGCCGTCGCGCTGGACACCGACGACGAGTCGCTCACCGGGCTGCTCCGGGTGGCCGGCGCGGCCTACGTCGCCGGTGTCCCGATCGTGCACGAGGAGCTGTTCCACGGCCGGCTGGTCCGGCCGCTGGAGGTCGGCACCGAGTTCACCTACTTCCAGAGCCCGGTCGAGAAGGCGCCGCAGGTGATCATCGCGGCCACCGCCCGGCGGGCCGAGGAGCCGCTGAAGGCGGCCCCCGCGGTCGCCGGCGGCACGGCGGCGCAGAGCGCCGGGGACGCGGCGGAGTCGAGCATCGACCTGCTGCGCCGCCTGGCCGCCGAGCGCGCCGAGCTGCCGCTGGAGATGGTGAGCGAGGACAGCAGGCCGCTGGACGAGCTGCACCTCAGCTCGGTCACGGTGATGCACATCATCGACCAGGCCACCCAGAAGCTGGGCGTGCCCGCCTCCCAGGCGCCGACCAACCTCGCCACGGCGAGCCTGCGCGAGCTGTCGGAGGCGCTCGACGCGCTGGCGGCCAACGCCGGTTCCGCCGAGGCGGCCCCGGCGTCGCTGGTGGCCGGAGCCGCGTCGTGGGCGCGGCCCTTCTCCGTCGACCTGGACGAGCTGCGCCTCCCGGCGCGGACCTCGCCCCAGGAGAACGGCCAGTGGCAGCTCTACGCGGCCGGGGACTCCCCGCTCGCCGCGCCGCTGCGGCAGGCGCTCGAAAGCGGCAAGGTCGGTTCCGGCGTGCTGGTCGTCCTCCCGCAGGACTGTGCCGAGGAGCACCTGGAGCAGGCGCTGCTGGGCGCGAAGGCGGCCATCGCCGGCGCGGCCGGCACCCGGTTCGTCGTGGTGCAGCACGACCGCGGCGCAGCGGGCCTCGCCAAGACGCTCCAGCTGGAAGCCCCTCACCTGCGCACCACCATCGTGCACGTGCCCGCCACGCCCGAGGCGGTCGCCTGGGTGGTGGCAGAGGTCGGGTCGACCACCAGGTTCGCCGAGGCGTTCTACGACGCCGAGGGCGTCCGCCGGGTGCCGACGATGCGCGCGATGCCGGTACGTCCGGCCCGCACGGAGCTGCCGCTGGACGGCGGCGACGTGCTGCTGGTGACCGGTGGCGGCAAGGGCATCACCGCCGAGTGCGCGCTGGCGGTGGCGTCCGACACCGGCGCCAAGCTGGCCGTGCTCGGCCGCTCCGACCCGGCCGCCGACCAGGAGCTGGCCGACAACCTCCGCAGGATGGCCGACTCCGGCGTGACCGTCCACTACGCACGTGCCGACGTCACCGACGCGGCCGCGGTGCGCGGCGGGATCGCCGAGCTGGAGGCGGCCCTCGGGCCCGTCACCGCCGTGCTGCACGGCGCGGGCCGCAACGAGCCCGGAGGCCTGTCGACCCTCGACATGGCCGCCTTCCGCCGGACCTTCGCCCCGAAGGTCGACGGCCTGCGCAACGTGCTCGACGTCGTCGACCCCGGCCGGCTCCGGCTGCTGGTGTCGTTCGGCAGCATCATCGGGCGGGCCGGTCTGCACGGCGAGGCGCACTACTCCACGGCCAACGACTGGCTGGCCGACCTCACCCGTGAGGTGGGCGAGCGGCACCCGCAGTGCCGCGCGATCTGCATGGAGTGGTCCGTCTGGTCGGACGTCGGGATGGGCGAGCGGCTCTCGGTCGTCGAGGGTCTCGCCGCCAAGGGCATCGCGCCGATCTCCCCCGAGCAGGGGGTGCAGATCATGCGGCGGCTGGTCGCCGACCCCGACGCCCCCAGCGTCGTGGTGATCAGCGGGCGCACCGAGGGCATCGACACCGTCCGCTACGACCTGCCGTCGCTGCCGCTGCTGCGCTTCGTCGACAAGCCGCTGATCCGCTACCACGGTGTCGAGCTCGTCACCGAGGCAGAGATGAACGCCGGCACCGACCTCTACCTGGCCGACCACCTCCTGGACGGCAACCTGCTGTTCCCGGCCGTGTTCGGCATGGAGGCCATGACGCAGGTGGCCTCGGCCACCATCGGGCGCGAAGCGGTCCCGGTGATCGAGCGGGCCGAGTTCCTGCGGCCGATCATCGTGCCGCCGGAGGGCAGCACCACGATCCGGATCGCCGCCACCGTCACCGAGGACGACGACACGGTCGAGGTGGCCATCCGCAGCGCGGAGACCGGCTTCGAGGTGGACCACTTCCGCGCGCGGCTGCGGTTCACCGGCGAGGCGGCGCCCGAGGGCCCGCCGAACCAGGTCGGCGAGGGCCTGCCGGTCGTGCCGCTGGACCCGGCGACCGAGCTGTACGGCGACGTCCTGTTCCAGGGCGGGCGGTTCCACCGCCTGCGCCGCTACCACAGGGCAGCCGCACGCCACGTCGACGCCGATGTGGCGGCGCTTTCCGCCAGGGACTGGTTCGCCGGCTTCCTGTCCGGCGAGCTGCTGCTCGGCGACCCGGGCATGCGCGACGCGCTGATGCACGGCAACCAGGTCTGCGTACCGGACGCCACGTTGCTGCCCGTCGGCATCGACCGGATCCACCCCGGCGGGGCCGCCCTGGCGGCGGCGGGCGAGCTGCGCTACTGCGCCACCGAGCGGGAACGCGACGGTGACACCTACATCTACGACATCGCGGTGCGCACACCGGCCGGCGAGGTCGTCGAGCGGTGGGAGGGCCTGCGCCTGCAGGCGGTGCGCAAGAAGGACGGGCGCGGCCCGTGGGTGACCCCGCTCCTCGGCTCCTACCTGGAGCGCACGCTGGAGGACCTGGTCGGCGCCCGGGTGGCGGTCGCGGTGGAACCGGGTCATCCGGACGGCCCGGACGGCGACGCCGAGCGCCGGGCCCGTACGGCCGTGGCGGCCGGGCGCGCGCTCGGCCGGCAGGTCGAGGTCCGGCACCTTCCCGATGGAGGGCTGGAGATCGACGGCGGCACGACCGTCTCGGCGTCCCACGGAGGTGGCGTGACCCTGTGCGTCGCCGCCGAGGGCACGCTGGGCTCCGGCGTCGCGCCGGTGACCGAGCGGCCCGAGGCCGAGTGGCTGGAGCTGCTCGGCACGCACGCGCCGCTGGCCGAGCTGGTCTCCGCGGAGACCGGTGAAGCGCTCGGCACCGCGGCGACGCGGGTGCTGACCGCAGTCGAGTGCCTTCGCGGCGCCGGCCTCCCGCTGGACGCGCCCCTGACGCTCGCTCCGGCGGGACGGGACGCGTGGGCGGTGTTCGCGTCGGGCGGTGTGCGCGTCTCGACGCTCGCCACGACGCTCCGGGACGCCCAGTCCCCAGTCGTGTTCGCAGTCCTCACGGAAGGGCGGTCGTAGGCCATGGGCAAGTACTACGAATACCAGCACACGGTCGGCTTCGAAGAGACCAACATCGTCGGCAACGTCTACTACGTCAACTACCTGCGGTGGCAGGGCCGCTGCAGGGAGATGTTCCTGAAGCAGCGGGCGCCCGAGGTGCTCGCCGACCTCCAGGACGACCTGAAGCTCTTCACGCTGAAGGTGGACTGCGAGTTCTTCGCCGAGATCACGGCCTTCGACGAGCTGTCGATCAGGATGCGGCTGCAGGAGCTGGCGCAGACCCAGGTCGAGTTCAGCTTCGACTACGTCCGCCTCGACCCGGGAGAGGGCGAGACCCTCGTCGCCCGCGGCCGGCAGCGAGTGGCGTGCATGCGCGGGCCGAACACCCGAACGGTCCCCTCCAGGGTTCCCGACGCTCTGGCCAGGGCGCTCGAACCGTATGCCCTGTAGGCGCGGATGCAGACAGCTAGCCAGGAGGACAGCGTGAACGTCGAAAACTCCACGACAACCCGTCCGATGCCGGACGCGAAGTCGCTGCGGCGGGCATTCGGGACGTTCGCCACCGGCGTCACGGTCGTGACGACGGGCGGCCCCACCCCGCACGCCATGACCGCCAACTCCTTCACCTCGGTCTCGCTGGAGCCGCCACTGGTGCTGATCTGCGTCGATCGCGGCGCGGTGATGCACCAGTGCCTCACCGACACGGGCTTCTTCGGGGTGTCGGTGCTGGCCGCGCACCAGGAGCCCGCGGCGCTGCACTTCGCCGACCGCTGGCGGACCCTCGGGGCGGCCCAGTTCGACCACGTCGACTGGACGCCCGGAGAGGTGAGCGGGGTGCCGATGCTCGATGGCACCCTCGCCAGCTTCGAGTGCGAGCTGTGGCGCACCTACGACGGTGGTGACCACACCATCTTCATCGGAAAGGTGATCTCGCTTCACCAGCAGACCGACCGGGACGCGCTGCTGGTCTTCAAGGGCAAGTTCCGGCAGATAAGTCCAGATTGGAGCGAGGTGCCGGCGTGACCCTCACCGGACCACAGCCCCAGAAGGCACCCGAGCGGC
>NZ_JBFBIK010000115.1:0-23242 GCF_040685555.1 Sphaerisporangium sp. NPDC088356 | reverse complement strand
ACCGCAACGCGAGCGTGCGGATGCTGGGGTCCTTGTCCTTGACATGCTCGCGGATACGGTCACTCAGAGGGGTGGGGGACGGATCGGCTGTCACGCCCCATGACGGCATTTTGTTGTCAGCTCCTCGATTTCTTTTCGACATGATCGCATCAATGATGGCTGCTAGAGCCCGATGACGAGGAGCAATCCTCTGTGAAACCAGTAGCCGTTCTGTCAACAAGATGGATGACAGGCAGGCTCCCGTGCTTGGGCTACGCGCATGGAACCTTCCAAATTCACCTGCGCCCGCATGCCCATTCGATTAGAGTCCAACCTGCAGTCGAGTTGTCAGCAAAATATGACGACGTAGTGATCCGTCCGAGAGGTTGACGATGGCCGGTAAGCCACAGATGCATTTGCGGAGCGCAGCTCTCTTGCGTGCCCTGATGTCCGGACATCGCAGCCCCAGCGTGGCCGAGTTCGCTCGCCGCGCGGCCCTCACCAGGCAGTGCATCGACAGGTTGCTCAAGCGAGGCACATGCCGTCGTACCACGGCGGACGCCGTCGCGGCGGCAGCGGGCGTACAGACTCTCGATCTGTTCGACTTCAGAATGTCAGCAAAATCTGCTGACAAACAAGAAGGCGACAATGCCCGCCGTGCGCGCGCCTGATCCGAGAGTCCGTGCTTTTGATCTCGGACGGAGATCTCGGCGAAGGCCGGGATACGTACTCGACGCTACGTCGGCTAGGCGGAGCGGAGCCTAGCGCCGTTCCACAAGTCTCATCCTCACGAAAAGGAGTCGTCTCTTGACGATGCAAAGAACTCTCGTCACTGGGTTCCTCGCCGCGTCTGCCCTGGTCGTTCCTGCGGCCGTGGCCACCATGCCCGCAAGCGCGGCGACCACGGCCAGCAGCGCGCACCACGGGAGCGCGTCGAGCCAGGGCGGGCACAGCGGCCTCCGCGAGCACGGCCCGAACGGTCGCGGGCGCGGTTACGCCCACATCATGCGCGGTCACAGGTGGGACCCGCCCGGCAACCGGTACGTCATGGGCGGTCGCACGTACCTCCTGCCCAGCTGCCAGTCCATTGTGAACGGTGGCGTGTACATCGCCCCCGGCTGCGGGCAGACCCGTCCCGTGTACATCCTGGGTGGTCGTCAGTACGACCTCCCGGGTGACTGGTGCGACCAGCCCATCAGCCTCGGCCTGCCCGGCCGCTGGTACGGCCTGCGCGGTCACCGGTACGACCCGCCCGGCAACCGGTACGTCCTGGGCGGCCGCACGTACCTCCTGCCCAGCTGCCAGTCCATCGTGAACGGTGGCGTGTACATCGCCCCCGGCTGCGGGCAGACCCGTCCGGTGTACTACGTGGGCGGTCGGCAGTACGACCTGCCGGGTGACTGGTGCGACCAGCCCGTCGGCCTGCCCGGCCGCTGGTACGGCCAGCGTGGCGGCCACAACGGCGGATGGGGCCACAGCGGCGGTGGCTGGGGCCAGAACGGCGGCGGCCACAACGGCGGCTGGGGCAACGGCGGCGGTGGCTGGGGCCAGAACGGCGGTGGCCACAATGGCGGCGGCAACGGTGGCGGTGGCCACAATGGCGGCGGCAACGGTGGCGGCGGCCAGAACGGCGGCGGCAACGGTGGCGGCGGCCACAATGGCGGCGGCAACGGTGGCGGTGGCCAGAACGGCGGCGGCAACGGTGGCGGTGGCCAGAACGGCGGCGGCAACGGTGGCGGTGGCAACGGTGGTGGCGGGGGCCAGCACCGCTGACCGGGGTCTGCGTTAGCCGGTGATGTCGCCGCCGACCGTTCGAATGTCGCTGTGTTCGGGCGGTGAACGTCCCCGCAGGCTCGGGGACGCGGACGACGGCAGAACCGGAACACACGCGGAGGGAGCCCTCCCGCTGAGATCGCCGGGGACATCCTGGATGCTCAGTACGCGCCTGTGGTCGAGCCCGCGGCGCGACTGTCTTCCAGGGTGTGCCGGATGATCGCCCTCATGCTCTGCCCGCCGGCCGGGCATGAGCGCGGGGATGGGCACACGCCGCGATAGAGCGGCTGCGATGGGGGATCGCAGCCGCTCTCTCCGCCGGTCCTGCCGGGGCCGTCGACGCCCGGCGAACCACACCACGAGCGCACGCCGCAGTCGCACCACAGGGACTCGGGCAAGCCTGATCCGTGCTTCGCTCAGCGACCCGATCACGGTTGATCAACATCGCCACCGCTCCGGGTAACCCGGAGATCTCCGCGGCATTCGACCACAAGAGCCTCATCCGCCGGCGACATACTCCCGGAAGCGGGCTCCTGCGATGAAGGGAGTCACGATGAACGTGCACTGGTGGATCGCGGGCACACTCCTACTGGCACTGCTCGCGGCATCGGCCTGGCCCCCTTGGCGGACCATCCTGACCCGATACCAGCAACCCCGCCTACTCGGCAGCGTCAGCGAGATCGCCCCCGACGACGTCACGCCCTACACCCTCACCAGCGTCACCGCCGGATGGTGCGACTCCACACTCGTCACGGCCACCTGGGACCAGGTCGCCGAGCACGCCGCAACACGTTCCACAGAGATCGACACCGCTTATGTCTGCGTGCTACAGGGCGTCCGAATGTGGTGCTGGCAGCGCGGCCTCATGACCGACGCCATCGCCGACGCACCCGAGGACGATCACAGCCCGCCGAGCACGCCGTGACCGAGGGCGATCAGTACGGACCCTCACAGCTCGCCGTGCACGCCGTGACCGAGGGCGATCAGTACGGACCCTCACAATCCGCCGAACCCCGACCATCTGCTGCGGCGTAACGGAAGCTCCGAGCCATGAGCGCCGGCATCGCCGAGGTGGTTCCACCCGGCCGAGATGGACCCGAGGGTCCGATGCCGACAACGTGAAGTGCCGGTGCTGCGAGCCCGCCACCGCGGCGGCAGTTGGGGCGCCGCCGTCCTGATCGCCGGGGGATCGAACGACGGCCCGCCTCGTCCGACCGCGATCTGTCTCGTTCACGCCGCTCGCCGGTTCGGCAGTGGCGTCGGGCCGGAGAAGACCTGATGTCGCCGCCCGCCAGGGTGGCCGTTGCCGTGGCCGGCGACACACCGCCGTCCCTCTCACTCCGTCAACCGATGGAGACCCGGCCTGAACCGGAAACCCCCCTGTCGTACCGGCCATACAAGGAGACCACATGGACAGCAACCCACGGGGCTGGCATATCCCCGGTTATACCGAGATTCGCGAACTCGGCACCGGCGCGTCAGGGCGCGTCGTCATGGCGCGCAACGACACCGGCAACGTGCTCGTCGCCATCAAGTACCTCTCCAGCGATCTGTGCGTGAACCCGAACTTCATCGCTCGTCTACGGCATGAGGCTCCCAGGCTCGCACTGCTGGACGGCGCGTGCACAGTGCGTTTCTACGAGTACTTCGAGAGCGTCCAGGGCTACGCCGCGGTTGTCATGGAACTGGTGGACGGCGTCTCCCTGAGGACCCTGTTGCGCTCGGAGGAACCGACAGGGCCGGAGGCCGCGCTCGTCCTGCTGAAGAGGTCGCTGCTGGGGCTGGCCGCCGCCCATGCCGGCGGCATCATGCACAGGGACGTCAAGCCGGAGAACATCCTGGTGACGGCCGGCGGTGAGAGCAAGCTGGGCGACTTCGGCATCGTCGTCCACTCGGGGGACGGCATCGCCGGGGCCGGCACACCCCCTTACATGGCGCCCGAGCAGTGGTCGGGGTCGCCGGCGTCGCCGGCGACCGACATCTACGCCGCCGGCGTCGTGTTCTTCGAGTGCCTCACCGGCATCAGGCCCTTCCACGCGCGGAACATCGCGGCGCTCGCCCACATGCACCAGACCGCAGAACCTCCGATCGGGCAGGTTCCGTGGGCATTGCGGAGCCTTGTCAGGCGCGGCCTGGCCAAACAAGCCGCGGAACGGCCGGCGAACGCCGAGGCCTTCCTCGCGGAGCTGGAGTCCGTCGCGCTCGACGAGTACGGCCCCGACTGGGAGGATCGCGGACGACGTCGGCTGGCGAACCTCACCGGTCTGCTCGCGGACCATGAGCACTCGCCCCGCTCCTTCCCGGCCGACGTGACGCTGCCCAGGCCGAGACTCGCGAAGTCGCTGGCCTTCAAGATGGCGATCGGCGTCGTCGGCTTCGCGATGGCCGGCGCCGTGACCACCGTGGTGGTGAGATCGCTCGGTGACACCGACCTTCAGGCGAACACGACCTCGCTCATGCCGCGGCCGCCGTCCTCGGACACGGGCCTCGACGGCGACCCTCCGGATTCCGGCGACCGGGACGACCTGGGCGACACGACCGGCAGGCCCGCGGCGGACAGCACTCCCCCGGCGGCGAAGGCGGACCTCCCCGGGGGGCCCGGCGCCTCGAAGACGCCCGGCACGCGGACGCCACCCGCCGCGCGGAAGCCGTCGCGTTCCTCCCTGTCCGATCCGGATGGGTCCCATCACATCTGCGCGGACGAGCCAAGTCACCCCAGGACGCCCGCACCGAGTCCCACACCGAACCCCTCACCGAGCCCCACCACGATCATCGCGCCGGTCGAGACGGCACCGGCCGAACCGACCGCGCTCGCCGGCGATGAAGTCCCCAAGTAGGCGACCGAGCGTCCGCCGGGTCCAGGCCCGGCTGGAACGACCATCGTGGGAGATGGAGCCCACCGGTACCGATATCCAGTTCGGCAAGGCGCTGTACGGCACTCGGCCGGCTCGCGCGCGGCACTTCCCGCTCCTCCCCGTGAACCGCACTTCACCTGGAACATCGACGGCCGTCCGGGCTGGTCTGCCGGGAGGGCCGGGACGTGGGTGACGACGTTCGGCGCGCACTGATGGAGGGGCGGTGCGCAGTGCCTCCGGCGGGGTCGGTGATCACCGGCCGGGCGGCCGGCTTGCCGTTCTGCGTCGTGGACGCCGACGGAGAGGAACTCGAGCCTGTGAGCGCCTACCTGCGCTACCTGATGCTCGGGAACGCCAGTCCCCTCACGTGCCGAAGCTATGCGTTCGGCCTCCTGCGGTGGTACCGGCTGTTGTGGTGCCTTGAGATCGGCTGGGAGAAGGCGACCCAGGCGGAGGTCGCGACGCTGGTGGGCTGGCTGCAGGTCGCACGCCATCCGCAGGGGGAACGCAAGCGGCCCGAGCCGGCTCCCGTGGGATCGGTGAACCTCAAGCCCGGCAAGCCATCATCGCGGGTGGGGTATGCCCCTAGAACGATCAATCACGCGCTGACCGTCGTTCATGGCTTCTACTCCTTCCATTGCCGTTCGGGAAATGGTCCGGTGACCAATCCGGTTCCCGACTCCGCCCAGCGGTGGCAGGTGCTGGCACACGATCACTCGCTGGAACCGGTCCCGATCGTCCAGCGGGCCCCGCTAAGGCATCAGGTGGCGGGGCGAGCGCCACGGCCGATCCCCGACACGCTGTGGGACGAGCTGTTCGCGGCGATGGGCGGCGACCGTGATCGCGCTCTGCTGGCGTTCTACGTCAGTACCGGGGCGCGGGTGAGCGAACTTCTCACGCTGACCTTGGAGGACATCGACTGGGGTGGTCAGCTCATCTATGTCGTCCCCATGCGAACCAGGCTCCGCCAGCCGATCCCGGCCTCTCCGGACGCTTTCCGCTACCTCGGACGTTATCTGGCGAGCGACGGGCTTCCCGCCCCGGGACAGCCGATCTGGCGGAGCCACCGCGGCGAGTCCCGGCCGATGACGTACTGGGCGATACAACGGGTGCTGCAGCGCGCCAACGAACGGCTGGGCACCGATTGGACCTGGCACGACGCTCATCACACCGCCCTCACCAGGATGGCCGACGGCGAGCGCCTCACGCCGGCCGAAGTGCGGACCATCGCGGCACGCGCACCTGAAGAGGACCGGGCATCGAAAGTGGAAACCGTGTACGTGTTCCTACGGGGATCCGGCTGCCGAGTCATCTACGAAGGGCCACCCCAATAGGGACTTCGGATCGCTCAGAGCGATCGGGCGAGCCGGAATCCGAGGTCGTCGATGTGAAAGGTCGGGTGGCTCTTGCGGCGGCACGACGCCCGGCATCCGCGGGGCTGATCAGACCAGCTTCCGCCACGGAACACGCGGTAGGGCCCGTAGACGCTGGGATCATAGACGTCCCAGCACCACTCCCACACGTTGCCGATCATGTCGTGGAGGCCCCACGCGTTCGGCGTCCTGGTGGCGACGTCGTGCACCTCGCCGGCGGAGTTCCCCCAGCCAGGAGACCTCGGTCACCGGCGTCCGGCGATTGACCCGCAACGTGCCCCGCTTGCTTGAGCTCCGCCGCCTCCGAGTCGTATTTTTGCTGGTCGAAGCGGCAATATGAGTGGTATGCGGGGAAAGTTGGCTGGGTTCGCCGAACAGCACCGAGGCGAGATCGGGGACGTGCTGCTGGCCGGTGCCGTCCTGGCGTTCACGATCCCGACCACGCTCATGGGCCGGTCCTTCTCGCTGCTGGGCAAGGCCCCGACCTGGCTGGAGATCCTCGCCGGAGTCGCCACTGCCGGGGCCATGCTGCTGCGGCGCCGTACGGCCTGGCCGATGATCGTCGGCGCGGTCGCCTGCGCCGTCCTCACCGGGCAGACCGTGCCGTTGACCCTCGCCGCCTACTCGATGACGGCGGAGGACAGGGTGCGCCGCTGGCAGTGGGTCGCTGTGGCGCTGACGGCCGTCTACACCGTGGCCGACTATGTGAGCCCCTACACCGACGATTATCTTTACCTGATCACGGTGCGTGCGCTGACGCTGGTCTACCTGCCCGCGCTGGTCGGCACGTGGGTGCGTGAATACCGCAGCATTAACGCCGAGCTGCGGACGGGGGTGCGGTTGCGCGAGGAGCACGCCGCCTCCCAGGAGCGGCGGCGGATCGCCGGCGAGTTGCACGACACCGTGACCCACGCGGTCACCGCCATGGTGCTCAATGCGGGCGTCATTCAGGACACCGAGGATCCCGCCCAGATCGGCAAGCTGGCCACCACCATCGAGGACAAGGGGATGCAGGCCCTCACCGAACTCCGCGACCTGCTCACGGTGCTCCGGCGCGAAGAGGTGTACCAGTTCTCGCAAGGGGTGGAGGCGATCCCCCGGCTGGTGGGTGAGGCGGAGGACATCGGCCTGCGGGTCAGCCTCCACCTCGACATCCCGCAGGGCGCCCTCTCCCGGCGGGTGGAGCACGAGTGCTTCCGCGTGGTTCAGGAAGGGCTGAACAACATCCGCAAGCACGCGCCCGGATCGGATGTGCAGATCGTCTGCGAGGTCCGCGACGGCGTCATGACCGTCTCGGTGGTGAACACGGCGCACGGCCGGACGGAATCCGTCCGCGAGTGCCCGGTCCTGGAGTCGGGCTACGGGCTGGCCGGCCTGTGGGAGCGGATCACCCTCGCCGGAGGCCAGCTCGTGGCGGGGCCGACCTCCGAGGGCGGTTACGCGCTGACCGCGAGGATGCCCGTCCAGCCATCGCGAGCAGGCCAGACGTCATGATCCTGATGGCCGCGGGGCTCGCCCACGACTCCTGATCGGCGGGATGACTGCGGAGCCCCTAGAAGAGCGTCTGCTTCGGCTCGTCCGGCTCGAAGACGCGGATCGTCCCGAACTCGCCGTCGTACCCGGGTTCCTTGGTCACCTCGCCGCGGCGCAACCGGCCGACGGCCTCCGCGAGCTGCGGGGAGTGGACGGCGATCTCGTCGACCGGCACGAGCTCCAGGATCGCCAGCTCGGGCCCCATGAGCTCGGTGAGCCGGTCGACCTCCGCGCCGACCTTCTTGCTCTTCGGCCCGAAGCCGAGGACCTCGCCCACGATCTCCGGCAGCGGGACGAGGTTGCGGAAGCCGGCGGCGCCGTCCGGGCGGAACCCCTCGGGACGATCGGCCAGATCCTCGACCCGGCTCAGCACGCCGACCGTGAGCTTCCTCCCGCACACCGGGCAGATCCCGCCGCGCAGGCGCGTCTCCTGGGGGTCCATGCGGACGCCGCACTTGCGGTGCCCGTCGACGTGGTACTTCCCCTCCTCGGGAAAGAACTCGATCGTCCCGGCGTGCCCGTTTCCGGTGCGCAGCGCGTCGAGTATCGAGAAGTAGTCCAGCTCGGTCTCGAACACCGTGGTCTCGCGACCGACGATGGGCGGCGAGTGCGCGTCGGAGTAGCTGACCAGCCGGTACCGGTCGAGGCCGGAGACCCGCCAGTTCATGGCCGGATCGCTGGACAGCCCGGTCTCCAGGGCGAAGATGTGATCGGTGAGGTCGCCGTAGCACTCTTCGATCGTGTCGAACCCCGACTTGGAGCCGAACACGCCGAACCACGGAGTCCAGACGTGGGCGGGCACCAGATAGGCGCCGTCGCCGCTGCTCAGAGTCATCTCCAGCAGATCGCGGGAGTCCAGGCTGACAATGGGCCGGCCGTCCGAGCTGAGATCGGCGACCTTCCCGAGTCCGCGATTGAGCACCTCCGCCGCCTCAAAATCCGGCATGTACACCAAATGATGGATTTTTCGAGACCGCTCGCCCTGCCGGTAGATAGTGGATATCTCCACAGAGAGCATGAACCGCACCTGCGCGGCGGCCAGGCTGCCCGGCAGCGTACGGGAGATGTCCCGATCAAGCTCCGTACCCAACCGGAACAGCCCAGGCTCGGCCGGGACGAGGTTCTCGCGGAGCTGCTCGAACCACGCCGGATGCGTGAAGTCGCCGGTGCCCAGCAACGTGACGCCTTTGCGCCGTGCCCACCAGGTCAGATGCTTCAGGTCGCTGTCCTTGCTACAGGCTCGCGAGTACTTTGAATGCATATGAAGGTCGGCATGGAAACGCATCGCGACATTGTGCCACAGTCGGATATATGCGCAGCGCCGCCTTCATAAGCCCTCCGCGTGCTCACTTCCACGACTTGACCTCGGGGTAGTGGAGGTCAGCGCCTGGTGCTGGCGCAGGCGATGCAGGTGGTGGCGGCGGGGCGGGCCTTGAGGCGTTCGAGGGCGATGGGGCCGCCGCAGACCTCGCACAGCCCGTACGTGCCGTCGCGCAGGCGTACGAGGGCCTGGTCGAGGTCGGTGAGGTGGGTCGCCGCCTGGTCCAGCAGGGATTGGATGTGGGCTCGCTCGAAGGCGGTGGAGGACCCCTCGGGGTCGTGCTCGTCGTCGGTGGCCACCAGGGCCGAGGATTCGACGATGTCGTTCCAGTCGCGCGTCAGCGAGGCGACGCGCGACATGGTGCGCTCTCGGTCGGCGGCGAGAAGGTCTCGCATGGCCTCCCGCTCCGAGGAGGAGAACGCGGCGTCCTGAGATCGCTCAGCCATCACGGCCTCACCTCTTCTCCTGATCCAGCTTATTCACGCCCGCCGCGAAGCCGGTCGGCCGGGCGGGCCGGCCAGAGCGCGTGCCAGGCGTCGGAACGGGCGGTAACGGCAGGAATGGGGCTCCCGGAAACGGAGGAGTAGCTCGGTGGCCCCGCAGAAGGTGCTTTTCAGGCGAGAACAACATATGTCTTCTTTGCCGTTCGAGGCGTTTACTGATAACCGCCGAACGGGCCTCCGCAGCATGCCAGAGTAGTAAAACCCGCGCTTGGTGCGGGCGTCGATATTCGTATGGTTCCGCGCCGGCACGCGTCTAGTCCCTCGGAGGTCTGAGTGGCGACAGTCGACAACGGAGATGGGAAAAAGTCCGGATGGCCGCGGATCCTCGTGCCCGCCCTCATCGGCACCGCCGCGGTGCTCATCGCCTCCGCGATCGGCTACTCCGCCACGACTCCGGTCAAGTCTCCCTCGTTGGCCCCGCCGACGGCCTCCAGGGGTTCCTGCGAACGGCTGGCGTCCCCGCTGCCCGTGCGTCAGGTGAGCGCCGCCATCGTGTTCCCCGAGGTGTCGTACGCGATCGACGACGGGGGTGACAGGCCGCGCATCGACCTGGCCGGGAGCTACCGGGGGGCCATCGACGAGGGCAAACGTGTCGCCGTCATCGCGCAGGCCGACCCCCGCTCGTACGACTCGACGCCCGAGCACCACCCCGGGGACGGCCGCTACTACTACGAGCAGGAGCTGCGGGTCGACGAGGAGGCGCACTGCTGGTCGGCGCTGTCGCTGAACCCGGCGTACAACGGGTCGAATGGGCTGGTGTGGCATATCTACCTGGTCCTGGTCCCCGCTGACTTCGGCGTCACCTCGGTGTCCGCGCGTAACGAGGTCGAGGAGGGCGTCTTCAACGGCCTGGACGTGCTCGCCGCGCTCACGATACACACCTAGCCGCTCTTATACCGATATATCAGCTCAATGCGGACAAAAGGCCACGTCTATACTAATTACCTCTTATCTCCTTATCCATACCTATCGTTACCAGCCATGACGAAGGGTAGGAACGTAGCGTCAAGACGCCGCTATCAAGGGGGGCATATGATCAGGACACTCCACCGAATGGGAATCCGATCCGGCATGATGTACACGGCCGGCATCGTGTCCGTCGGCGCGTCATTCGTTTCGTGGCTTCTGTCCAAGGAGTACGAGCAGGACCTCGCCCGCGCCGACCGCTGGGGCCTGTTCGTCGGCGAGTGGGCACCGACCTTCTTCGCGATGGGTGTCGCCCTCAGGATCGAGGAGACGCGCGAAGAGGTCATGACCGGGCGCACCGACGAGGACCGGCGCCAGCAGGATCGCATGGGCCGCCGGCTCGGCGGCCGTATGACCGCCGGCGTCTAGCGGAGCCACGGGCCTGGAACACGGCCGGCCGCGCGCCTGGAGGGAGGCATGCGGCCGGCCCGCGCGCTCAGTTGAGCCGTTGCGCCTTGCTGAGCAGGCGCTGCGCGATCACCACCAGGGCGAGGAACCCACCGCTCACCACCTGCTGGAAGGACGAGGTCAGGTCGCCGATCTGGTTGATGAGGCTCTGGATCACCCCGAGCAGCAGCACCCCCGCGACCGTGCCGGTCACCCCGCCCGCGCCCCCGGTGAGCAGGGTGCCGCCGATGACCACCGCCGCGATCACGTCGAGCTCCAGCCCGATGCCTAGGATGGTGACCCCTGAGGACAGCCGGGCGGCGTTCAGCGCGCCCGCGAGCCCGGCGAGCAGGCCGGACATGAGATACACCAGGACCTTGGTGCGGGCGACGGGGACGCCCATCAGCGTCGCGGCGTGCTCGTTGCCCCCGATCGCGAAGACGTTCTGGCCGAACCCCGTGCGTTGCAGCAGGAGCATGCTGAGCAGCGCGAGCACGGCGGCGATGTACACGGGGTAGGTCAGGCCGAACAGCTCCCCCTGCCCGAGCCGGGCGAAGGCCGGGTCCTTGACCAGGTATGTCGTCGCGCCCTCGTTCGAGATGGCGAGCATCAGCCCGCGCACGCCGAGGAGGCCGGCCAGCGTCACGATGAAGGGCGCCATGCCGGTCCGCGCGATGATCAGGCCCTGGACGAGCCCGACCATCCCGCACACCGCGAGGGGGAGCAGCAGCGCCACCACGACCCCCGCCTGCGAGCCGTACGCCGCGAGCACGCCGCCGAGGACGAACAGCGACCCCACGGACAGGTCGATGCCGCCACTGATGATCACGAACGTCATGCCGAGGGCGATGACGGCCAGGAACGACGACGAGACCACGATGCTCGCCGCGTTCTCCGCGGTGGCGAAGAAGTCGAAGGCGACGCTCCCGGCCGCCACCAGGACCACCAGGACGATGAGGGCGCCGTGGTGCTGGAGGACGTGCCCCAGCCGCTCGCGTCGCGCCGCGCCCGCGCTCCGTACGGCCGGCGCCTCGAACGCGGGGACCACCTTGGAGTCGGTCATCGTGCTCCACGCTCCCGGGTGACGTACACGGCGGCGAGGATGATGACCGCCTGGACCATCTGGGTCCACGATTGGGGCAGGTTGTGCTTGATCAGCGTGGCCGAGAGCAGCTGCATCAGCAGCGCTCCCATGACGGTGCTGAAGACCCTGATGCGCCCGCCGGCGAGCGGGGTGCCCCCGACGACGACGGCGGTGATCGCTGAGAGCTCGATGAACAGGCCGAGCGAGGTGGGGTCGCTGGCCTGCAACCGGGCGGTGGCCAGCACCCCCGCGAGCGCGGCCAGCACTCCGGAGATCATGTAGACGGTCAGCAGCACACGCTTCACCGGCAGGCCGGAAAGCTCGCTCGCGGTGCGGTTGCCCCCGATCGCGACGACCTGCCTGCCGAACGTCGTCCGCCGTACGAGGAACGCCACGAGCAGGGTCAGCGCCGCCGCGATGACCACGATGATCGGCACGCCGGCCACCGAACTGCTGCCGAGCGCGATGAGGTCCGGGTTGCGGAACTCCATGAGCTGCGGCACGAGCACGTTCGCCACACCGCGCACGCCGACCAGCAGGGCGAGCGTGGCCACGATGGGCTGCACGCCCACGTAGGCGACCAGGGATCCTCCCGCCGCGCCGACGATGGCGCCCGCGGCGAGCGCGACCAGCAGGGCGGGCAGCACGCCGTACCCGAGATAGAGCACCACCATCGCGGCCGACAGCGCCATCACCGACCCCACCGACAGGTCGATGCCCTGCGTGCCGATCACCAGCGCCATGCCCAGTGACACGATCACGATCGGGGTGACCTGGACGAGCTGGGTACGGAAGTTCGCGACGTCCAGGAACCGGGGCGTGAACAGCACGTTGAGCACCAGGAGGGTCAGCACCGCCGCGTAGACCCCGTACTCCTGGAGCCAGGTGAACAGGCGCGTCCTGTCCACCCGAGGGAGTGCCGCCGTCGTCGTGTCAGTCATGGGATTCCGCTCGTGAGGAGTGATCCGCCCGGGTCATCGAGTCCGCCCCCGGGGGGCCCTCCGGGACCGCGAGGCCGACGGGTGCGGGGCCGGGTGGGTCCGCGGCGTCAGGTGCGGCGTCGTCACGCGCCGGGCGGGGTGGGTCCGTGGTGGGGGGTACGTGCGGCGGTTCCGCGCGCTCGCGGGTGAGGGCCATGGAGCCGGTGGCCGGGGAGTGGTCGGCGATGGAGGCCATGATGCCTTCCTCGGTGACCTCGGCGCCGGACAGCTCGCCCACGACCGCCCCCTCGCGGAGCACGATGATGCGGTCGGACCCCTCGGCGAGCTCCTCCAGGTCGGACGAGATCAGCAGCACGCCCAGACCCTCGCCGGCCAGCTCGTCGATCAGTGCCTGGACCTCCGCCTTGGCGCCCACGTCGATCCCTCGGGTGGGCTCGTCGAGCAGCAGCACCTTGGGCCGCATCGCGAGCCACCGGGCGAGGAGCACCTTCTGCTGGTTGCCGCCCGACAGCTCGGACACCTTCTGGTGCGGCGAGGAGGCCTTGATCCGGAGCCTTCGCATGTAGGTGTCGACCACCTCGTCGATCCGGGCGTCCGACACCACCCCGCCCCTGGCGAGGAACGAAAGCGAGGCCAGCGCGATGTTCTCGCGTACCGACAGGTTGGGGATGATGCCCTCGGCCTTGCGGTCCTCGGGCAGCAGGCTGACTCCGGCGCGGATCGCCGTGGTCGTGGAGCCGCGTCGCAGCGGGAGCCCGGCCACGATCACCTCCCCTGAGTCGAGCGGCAGCGCCCCCATGATCGCCTTGGCGGTCTCGCTGCGGCCCGCGCCGAGCAGTCCTCCGAGCCCGACCACCTCGCCCGGCCGCACGCTGACGGAGACGTCCCGGAGCACGTGCCGGCGGGTGAGCCCGCGAGCCTCCATCACCGGCTCGCCGGTGGCCACCGCGTCGTGGTCGCGGGAGAACCTCGTCGCGCCGCTCGCCCTGACCTCGTTCAGGTCGCGGCCGAGCATGAGCGAGATGAGCTGGAGCCGCTCGAGCCCGGCCATCGGCCCGGTGTGCGCCAGCCGCCCGTCCCGCAGCACCGTCACCCGGTCGCAGACCGCGTACAGCTCGTCGAGCCGGTGGCTGACGTAGATCACGGCTATCCCGTCGTCGCGGAGGCGCCTGATCACCCCGAACAGCGTCTCCACCTCGCGGGGCTCCAGCGACGAGGTCGGCTCGTCCATGATGACGACCCTGGCGTCGATCGAGATGGCCCTGGCCAGGGCGACCATCTGCTGGGCGCCCATCCCGAGCGTGCGGAGGGGGCGTCGCACGTCCGTCCTCACCCCGTAGCCGGCGAGGACGCGCTCCGCCTCGCCGTACATGCGGGTGGCGTCGATGACCCCGAGCCGGTTGCGTGGCTCCCGTCCGAGCAGCAGGTTGCGGGCCACGCTCATCATCGGGACGAGGTTGACCTCCTGATAGATCGTCGAGATGCCCGATCGCTGGGCGTCCAGCGGGGTGGGGAAGGCGGCGGGGCCGCCCTGGTGCCGCAGTTCCCCGCCGTCCGGCTGGTAGACGCCCGTGAAGATCTTGATCAGCGTCGACTTCCCCGCGCCGTTCTCGCCGACCAGCGCGTGCACCTCACCCGGGCGCACGGTGAACGACACGCGGTCGAGCGCGACTACACCGGGAAAGCGCTTGGTGATCTCCCTGGCCTCCAGCACGGGCTCATCCGATGTGCCCAATGGCTTCCCCTCCACGTCGTTTCCCGTTACGGCCTCACGGTGAGACGCCTCACCGTGAGGGTGGCCGTGATCAGTAGGCCTCGTCCAGACCCGCCTTGGCGGTGTCGCCGGCGTACTCGCGGTCGGAGATGATCACCTTGTCGGGGATCGGCTGGCCGTCCAGGAACTTCTGGGCGGTCTCGAAGGCGAGCGGGCCGAACCTCGGGTTGGACTCGATCACGGAGTACAGCCAGCCGTCGACGATGCTCTGAACGGCGCTGCGGGTGCCGTCCACCGACACGATCTTGATGTCCCCGGCCGTCTTGCCCGCGCCCTTGAGCGCGGTCACGGCGCCGAGCGCCATCTCGTCGTTCTCCGCGTAGATCCCGTTGATGTCCGGGTTCGACTGGATGAGCTGCTCGGTGACCTGCTGGCCCTTCTCCCTGGCGAACTCCCCGGTCTGCTCGAAGGAGATCTGGATGCCCGGGGCCTGCTTCTGCACCTGGTCCTTGAAGCCGTTGGTGCGCTCGGTGGTCACGTTGTTGCCGGGGGCGCCCAGCAGGATCGCGACCTTGCCCTTGCCGTCGAGCGCCTTGATCATCTGGTCGGCCGCGCGCTTGCCCTGCTCGTAGAAGTTCGACCCGATGAACGTCAGGTAGTCCCCGCACGACTTGGCGTTGATCTTCCGGTCGACCGTGATGATCGGGATCTTCTTGGCCGACGCCTGCTGGAGGACAGGCTCCCAGCCATCGGAGTTCAGCGGGGCGATGACGAGCAGTTGAGCCCCCTGCGCGATCAGCTGCTGCACGTCGGTGATCTGCTTGGAGAACTGCGACTGCGCATTGGTCACCCTGAGTTTCTCAATGCCCAGCTTGGCCGCCTCGTCCTTGATCGACTTGGTCTCGGCGATGCGGAAGGGGTTGGCTTCCTTCTCCGACTGGGAGAAGCCCACCGTGGCGGTCTCCAGGTCGAACTTCTTGCCGCCGAACTGGTCGAGCGTGCAGGTCGGCCCCGCCTCGCCGGTCGGCGTCTGCACGACCTGCTGGCCCTGGGTGCTGGTCGCGGCCGGCGCGGCCGCGGTCTCCTCTGACTTGGCGCAGCCGGCGGCCGCGAGGACCACGGCGAGGGAGATGGCGGCCGTACGGAGGTGACGGCCGGCGTGCATGGACATGGGTGTTCCTTCCCTGGGGGGTGCGAAAGCTCAGATGGACGGCCGAGCAGGGGAAACGGCTCGGCGCGAAGAGGTCAGCGGGGGTGGAAGGAGGGGTGCGGACGGCCGAGGCCGGCGCGGGAGGATCCGGGGGACGCACCCGGGAAGGGCCGGGAGCCCTGCACGGGCGCGTCACGCGTGCTGATCACTGGCAGGCGACGGGTGTCCCGCTGGTGAGGGCCTTACCGGCGTCGTGGACCCGCTTGACGTCGAACTTGGTCACCGCCCGGTCGTAGGTCATCATGCCGTTCAGCTCGGTCTCCACGTCGGTCGTCTGGGTGTAGATCGCCGCGCTGAGCCCGTCGCACGTCTGCAGCCGCTGGAGCTGCTGGGCCATGTCCACGTACCGGTTGGTCAGGGCCGCCGAGTCGGGTTCCACGACGTAGCCCCATCCGCCGCCGGACCAGGTGTGCCCGATGACCGGCATGCCGAGCCCGCCGTACTCCCCGAGGACCGAGGCCCGCGTGGGGGAGGGCTTGGCCACGGGGCCGGGGCCGGGGTACATGTGCCAGTCGATCACGTCGCCGTTGCCGCCGTCGACCGCGCCGCAGCAGTTGACGCCGCTCATGTTGTCGACCAACCGGGACGGGTCCCAGGTCTTCACCGTGTGGGCGATCCTGGCCTGGTCGTACTGCCCCCAGCTCTCGTTGAAGGTCACGTACATCACCACGGAGGGGTTGTTGCGATGCTGGTCGACCATCTCCTTCAGCTCGGCCTCGTACTGCGTCCTCTCGGTCAAGCCCGGATTTCCCGCCATTGAGGGCATGTCCTGCCACACGAGCAGGCCCAGCTTGTCCGCCCAGTAGTACCAGCGGTCGGGTTCCACCTTGACGTGCTTGCGCACGGTGTTGAAGCCCAGCGCCTTGGTCTGGTCCAGGTCGTACTTCAGCGCCGCGTCGGTAGGCGCGGTGTAGATGCCGTCGGGCCAGAAGCCCTGGTCGAGCGGGCCGAACTGGAACACCGGCTTGCCGTTGAGCAGCAGGCGGCTGGTGCCGTTCACCTGCTCGCGCGTGATGGACCGCATTCCGAAGTAGCCGCGGACGGAGTCGGTCGTCCGCTTGCCCCCGTCCTTCAGGACCACGGTCAGGTCGTACAGGAAGGGGTCGTCCGGCGACCAGAGCCGGGGGGCGGCCACCGGCAGCCGGAGCTCGTCGTTCGCCGGTCCGGTGACCGTGCCGACGACGCGCTTCCCGTCACGCGCGGTCACCTCGGCGACCGTGCCGGCGGCCGCGGTGGCGTCCACGACGACGTCGAGCGCCTTGCCGGGCACGTCGGGGGTGAGGCGCAGGCCGTTGATCCGGGTGGCCGGGGTGGGCTCCATCCACACGGTCTGCCAGATGCCGGACGCGGGGGTGTACCAGATGCCGCCGCCGCCCAGCCGCTGCTTGCCGGTGGGCTGGAGCCCCTTGTCGGTCGGGTCGTACACGCCGACGATGAGCTCCTGCCGGTCCGCGTGCACGAGGGCGTCGGTGACGTCGATGCTGTGCCGGTCGTAGCCGCCCTTGTGCGCGCCGACCTGCTTGCCGTTGACGTAGACCGTGGACTGCCAGTCGACCCCGTCGAGGTGGAGGACCAGCCGGGTGCCGCCGCTGCGGACGTTCCAGTCCTTCGGCACGGTGAAGGTGCGGCGGTACCACATCCGCTCCTCGTGCCGCCCGATGCCGGACAGGACCGACTCGACCGGGTACGGGACCACGATCTTCTCGGTGAGGTCGCGTCCGACGGGGGGCGCCTGGTCCTGCTGGGCGGTGGAGAACTGCCAGGTGCCGTTGAGGCTGCGCCACCGGTCCCGGACCATCTGCGGCCGGGGGTACTCGGGAAGGGGGTTGGCCGGGTCGACGTCGGCGGCCCACTTCGTCTTGATGGTGTACTTCGAGTCGTTCGCCACGACGACGTGGGCGAACGCCTCCAGCGCTGTGCCGTCGGCGTGGGTCATGCCGCCCTGGCCGTCGTAGGAGAGCCGCAGGGAAGCGCCCGCCTTGCTGGGAACGGGGAAGCCGAGCTTCAGCCGTACGACCGACCGGTCCGTGCCGTCCTGTGCGGCGGAGGTGATCGGCCACGCGGTGCCCGCCACGGTGAAGTCGAGGTGGTCCTTGGCGGACGCGGGCAGGGCGGCGAGGTCGGCGTCGAAGTCCAGGGTCACGGTGTCGCCGGCCGCGTCGACGGACGCCGACGCGGGGCCGGGCGGGTCGTACCCCTCCGGCAGGAAGAGCGCCTCCGTGGGGACGATCTCCTTGACCTGGCTCGGGCTCTGCCAGCGCAGGCGCAGGTTGGAGCCTCCGAAGTGCTCGAAGTACTCGATCTTGATGTCGTAGGTCTTGCCGGCCTCCAAGGTGATGGGCGTGCCGATCTGCTCCTTGTCCCAGTCGTCCACCCAGTGGTCGATGACCACCTTCCCGTCGACCCAGAGCCGGAAGCCGTTGTCACCGATCATCGAGAAGGTGTAGGCCTCGGAGAACTTGGGCTGGATCCGGCCGGTCCACCGTACGGTGACGTCGTCCACGCGGCCGGTGAGGTCCTTGAAGATCGGCTCGAGGTCGGGGAATTCGATGGACGGGTCCACGACGGTGGCCTTGAGCTGCCCGAAGTCGAAGGCCCCGGGCGCCGTGCTGAGGTGGTAGTCACCGCGCAGCCCGTGGCGCGCGGCGTCGGCGGCGGTCGCGCCGGTCATCCCGGCGAGCTGCCACGACAGGCAGAGGAGTACGGCCAGCAGGAGGAGGGAACTTCGTCTCTTGGCTTTCATGCAGGGGGGTCCTTTCCGCACAAGACGGTAGGCCGGGCCATTTCGCACAAAACCGAACATGTCTGGACTCGTGCAGAGCCAAAATAAGCACCCGTGGACGTAAACAGTCAAGAGTTTCGATCGCAAACGCTCTAACTCGGTCACGTTCGACCGTGGAGCAGGTGTCGGCGGGTGGCTCGCGGGGACCTGGGCGGCCGACTATGATCAGAATCGGGCAAGTGCTACGGATGACAAGGTGGGAGCCGTGGGCGACACCGAGGGATCGGGGGAAGTCCGCCGGCCCGTGTTCGCCGCCGAGCGCCGGCAGCGCATCATCGAGCTGGTGCGCGTCAACGGCGCGGTCTCGCTGAGGGAGCTGGCCCTGGCGGTGCGGTCGTCGGAGGTCACGGTGCGCCGCGACCTGCGGGCGCTGGAGGCCGAGGGCCTGCTCAACCGCCACCACGGCGGCGCGACGCTGCCCGGCGAGCTGTCGCGGGAGCCCACGCACTCGCAGAAGGCCCAGGTAGCCTCCATCGAGAAGAGCGTGATCGCCGACCTCGCGGCGTCCCTGGTCGAGGACGGCGACGCCATCGTGGTCGGGCCCGGCACGACCACCCAGGAGTTCGCCCGCAGGCTCAGCAGGAACACCGAGCTGGCCGTCGTGACCAATTCCCTGCTCGTCGCCCAGGCCCTGGCCGGCTCGCCGCGCATCGAGGTCGTCCTCACCGGCGGCACGCTGCGCGGCTCGATCCACGCCCTCGTCGGCAGCGCGGCCGAGCACTCGCTCGCGGGCCTGCGCGTGCGGCGGGCGTTCATCTCGGGCAACGGGCTCTCGGTCGAGCGCGGGCTCTCGACCCCCAACCTGCAGGTGGCCAGCGTCGACCGCGCGCTCGCGGCGGCGGCGGAGGAGGTCGTCGTGCTGGCCGACCACACCAAGATCGGCATCGACACGATGGTCCAGACGGTGGCGACCGAGCAGATCGACCACCTGGTCACCGACGACGCGGCCCCGCGTGACGTGCTCGACGAGCTGGCCAACAAGGGCGTGCGGCTGCACGTGGCCCGGCTCGGGTGACGGTGACTGGTTCTGATCGGCCGTGATCGGATAAGTTTCCTTCTGTTACAGGATTGTTTCCTTTCGAGATCACCATCGGTCCCAACGAGGTGTCTCCTCTCGCCCAGCCAGGCCGTCCGGGGAGGAAGCTGGTGACAGGTAGCAGCATGGTCCTCCAGGCCGCCGGCGTCCTGAAGAGCTTCCCCGGCGTCCGGGCGCTCGACCACGTCTCCGTGGCCGTCGCCGAGGGGGAGGTCCACGCGCTCATCGGCGGCAACGGCGCGGGCAAGTCCACCCTGGTCAACCTGTTCTCCGGCGTGTACCAGCCCGACGGGGGCGAGCTGCGCTACCTCGGCGAGCCCGTGAGGTTCGGTGGTCCGCTGCAGGCGCTGCGCGCGGGGATCGCGACGATCTACCAGAAGGGCAACCTCGCTCCCCAGATGAGCGTCGCCCGCAACATCTTCCTCGGCCGCGAGCCGCGCGGGCGCCTGGGACTGATCGACTTCGCCCGCATGCACGCGGAAGCCGGGGAGATCCTCGCCGGGTACGGAGTGCGCGCCGACGTCCGTCGGCCGGTCGCCTCCCTGGCCCCCGGGACCCAGCAGATGGTCGCCCTGGCGCGTGCCGTCTCGGCCGGCGCCCGCGTCGTGATCATGGACGAGCCCACGTCGTCGATGGAGCCCGGCGAGATAGAGACCCTGTTCGGCGTCATAGGCGCGCTCCGCGACGGCGGCCGGTCGGTGATCTACGTGAGCCACCGGCTGGAGGAGCTCTACCGCATCTGCGACCGGGCCACGGTGCTGCGCGACGGTAAGGTCGTCCACACCGGCCCCATGGCCGATCTCGACCGCTTCAGGCTCGTCTCGCTGATGCTGGGCAGGCCCTTCCAACCGCCGCGTGCTCCTGTGGACATCGGCGGCGGCCCGGCGGACGAGCCCGCCGACCTGCCGATCCTGGAGGCCAGAGGGCTCAGCCGCCGCCACGTGCTGGCCGACATCTCCATCGCCCTGCGCCCCGGAGAGGTGGTCGGCCTCGGCGGGCTGCTCGGAGCCGGGCGCAGCGAGACCGCGCGGGCCATCGCGGGCGTCGAACCGGTGGACGCGGGCCAGGTGACCGTGGCGGGCGCCCCGCTCGGCAAGTGGTCGATCAAGAGCGCCATCAGGGCCGGGGTCGGGCTGGTCCCGGAGAACCGCAGGACCGAGGGGATCGTCCCCACCCTGTCCGTGCGGGACAACATCGCCCTCGCGGCGCTGCCCCGCCTCTCGCGGGCCGGCATCGTGTCGGACGCCCGCGTCGACCGCATCGTGGCGACCTTCATGCGGCGGCTGCACATCAAGGCGGTGTCCCCGGACCAGCGGGCCGGGGAGCTGTCGGGCGGCAACCAGCAGAAGGTGCTGCTCGCCCGATGGCTCGCGATGAACCCCAAGGTGCTCCTGCTCGACGAGCCGAGCCACGGCGTCGACGTCCCGAGCAGGGCGGAGATGCGGTCGCTCATCGACGAACTGGCCGTCGACGGGCTCGCGGTGCTGCTGATCTCCTCGGACGTGGCCGAGCTCGTGGAGAACTGCGACCGCGTCGTGGTCCTGCGGGACGGCAGCATCGCCAGGGAGCTCACCGGCCACGACGTCACCGAGGACAACATCATGTCCGCCATCGCGGCCCGGGGCTAGGCAGTGCCCCGGCCCCGGCACAGCCTCCGGCCTTGGAAACGCACGCCGCCGCCGACGGCGTCCCTAGGCTCAGGTGAGGGTGACGTACTGGCGGGGGCGGAGAGCCTGCCCACGGAGGGCGGCCAGGGCGGCGGCCTGACCGGACGGGGTGAGCGCCGCCGGCGCCGGCGCGTCCGACCGGGGTGCGGAGACGCACAGGTCCAACGCCTCCAGCCGGTGGTGCAGCTCCACCAGGGGACGGACCACGTCGGCCGGCGTCGCCGTGCGCCAGCCCTCGCCCACGACCACCTCGGTGACCCGCTCGGCCAGCGACGCGCAGGGCAGCTCCTTGCCGTCGGTCAGGAGCATCAGCCCGACCTCGCGCACCGACATCTCCATCTCGCGCTCGCCGGGCGCGGGGGTCAGCAGCGCCAGGGACGCGGCCTGCCACCTGGCCTCGGGGTCGGCGAGCAGCCGCCTGCCCGTCGCGGTGATCAGAAGCCTCCGGCCCGTGCGGTGCACGGCCCGCATCTCGTGCTCGGCGACGTGGCGCAGGGTGCGCAGGGCGGTGACGCCGCTCTCGCTGCGCGTGCCCGTCATCTCCCAGCCGAACCGCTCCGCCGCCTCGACGACGAGCGCGCGGCAGATGTTGTGCCGCTGGGTGAGCGGCACGCCCTCGGGCCGGGCGGCCGCCTCGAGCAGCCAGGACAGGGCGGCGAAGTGGGACCCCTCAGGCGCGGGAATGGGCGCGTGGAGGCGTACCTCGAAGGGCTGGGCCAGCTCGCGCCGGGCCGCGCCTCGGCCGAGCACCCACCGGTTGAGGCGCTCGCCGTGCACCCGGTTGAGCCAGTTGTCGCCGCCCAGCTCGGTGCGGGGAGCCGTGAGCCAGCGGCGGGTCAGCGCCTCCGCGCGGGTCTTCCAGCTGCTCGCCGCGGGCTCCAGCTCGCCGGACACGATGGCGATCTCGAGCGCGGCCGAGCACGCGAGGTGCGCGCCTAACTCCTCGGGACCCATGATCGAGCTCCAGCGGAGCTCGGGCACGTCGGGCGGCAGCACTCCGGTGGCGCCGAGGGCACGCTGGTAGGCCGCCGTGCCGGCGTCCTCGCCCTCACGCGCGTACGCGCGCAGGATCTGGGAGGTGGTCGGAGACGCGCACAGGGCGGCGTAGCGGTCCATACCGCCGAGGCGCAGCAGCCTTCCCAGGGCCCTGGCGATGTCGCCGTGGTCGCCGGTCACCTTGAGGGGCAGCGTGTACCAGAGGAACTCGCACACATCGAGCTGAGTGATCGTTTCGAGCGGCTCGGCGCCGGTCAGCCACTCGACGGCGGTCCTGGCGTCGTCGGCGACGTCCGGATCGGAGCGCTCGAGCTCTGTCAGGAGCGCGGCGACGTCGGGTGCAGGCATGCCCCGCAGTCTGCCGTATAGGCCCGGGCCCTGACGACGACCACCACCACGGACGATTTCCACGTCACCTACCTGTAAGGCCAGAAAGAGCAGAAGGGCTGGGTTGTGCGAGTCGAGGCGTCATATCCAGCGGTCAAGCAGCATGCGCCGATGCCAATCGTCGTAGGGGATGATCTCGGCGGAGATAACGGGGTACAGCCACCAGAAGTTAATCAGTGCCACGAGCACGAAGGCACCCGAAAGCGAGGCTCCGATGATCCGCCGCACCGGTTCGCCGTTGGCCGGTCCGATGAGCAGGCCGGCGGCGAGCACGATCGCGAGGATCATGAACGGCAGCATGGGCGCCGTATAGAACAGGAACATCGTGCGCTTGTCGGCCAGGGCGTAGTAGACCCAGGGCAGCCCTCCGGCGGCGTAGGCCAGCAGCACGGCTCCGGCCCGCCAGTCGCGGGTGGACACGTACCAGACGATCATCGCGAGCAGGGCGATGATCGCCCCGTACCAGATGACCGGCGTGCCCACCCCGAGCACGGCCTGCGAGCACTTCGCCGCCCCGCAGCCGCCGGGGCTCTCGTAGAAGAACGCGACCGGCCGCAGCAGCAGGGGCCACTCCCAGGGCCACGACTGGTACGGATGTGACGAGGCGAGGCCGGTGTGGAAGTTCAGGACCATCCACTGGTAGTTCCACCAGGAGCGCAGGGAGTCGAAGATGAAGTACCCCCAGCCGCTGGAGGTGGCCTGGGCCCAGTTGCGGCCGTACCCGTAGGCGCTGGC
>NZ_JBFBIK010000114.1:0-23559 GCF_040685555.1 Sphaerisporangium sp. NPDC088356 | reverse complement strand
GACATCTGATCAACGATCACTAATCCGGACAGATCTCATGAACGCCGGGGCCGTGACCCGGTGGCCACCTCGATGCCGGCCATCTGCGCGAGCAGCATCGTGGACCTTTTGACCGGGATGTGATGTCCGCACACCAGGTTGGCGGCCAGCGCGTGGGTCTCGGGCCCGAACTGAGCCCGCCCGGTCACATACGGCGGCACCACCCCGACGCTGGTGACCCCGCAGCAGCCACAGGCTTTGGCCTGCACCACGAACTCGGTGATCTTCGGTGCCGGAGCGGCCCGCGACTCGGTCATCTGCCGCCGCTGCGACATCGTGACCGGCATTCCACTCAGATCGCCGCCACACCCGTCACAGGCCAAAGGCGGGCACTCGAACCGCTCATGGGGATCATCGACAAGGTTCATCGTCGTCCCCGGCTCGCCTGGCTGTTTCCCCGGATTTCGCTGCCCACGCTCCCGCGAGGACCGATCCCGGGCAGCCACCTTCGTCTTCTTCGTATAGATCGGATCCGAACTCGGAGGCTTCCCCGAGTTCCCCCAATCACGGTCCCGCTGCCGCTCCAATTCCTCGACCCGACCCGCCAGCTTGGTCAGTTGCTCGGCCTGCGTCTGGTTCGTCGCGCGCAGCGCCGCGACCTGCATGTCCCGCGCGGCCAACTCGGCCGCCTTCATCTCGATGACCTCGCGCAGCTCCCGGATCACCGTCCGGGCCTCACTCAATCCCGCACGCAGCTCTGCCAGCTCAGCAGCAACGGAGAAGGAGGGCTCGGACACGAGAAACCATGCTCCTGGAGACTCGCAGCACGATCAACTCGGGCACCAAGGCACGAGTCTGACATCAGTCATTCACTCAGCTGAATAGCTACATTCCATCTGCCGGTTCGCGTAGCCGGGCGTGGGACCGGTTGGCACGCATCTGGCGCGATATCGAGCTTCCTGAGACGTACGTTGGTCCCGTGACCAGTACATGGGCCGCCGAGGCGCTCGCCCGGCTCGATGAGGAGAAGGCGCGGGCGGGCGTCACGCCGCTCGGCGAATTCCCGCTGCCGGCATCGTGGGGAGTCCGGCTGTGGCTCAAGGACGAGTCGGCCCAGC
Organism: Sphaerisporangium sp. NPDC088356; assembly: GCF_040685555.1. Taxonomy (NCBI): domain Bacteria; kingdom Bacillati; phylum Actinomycetota; class Actinomycetes; order Streptosporangiales; family Streptosporangiaceae; genus Sphaerisporangium; species Sphaerisporangium sp. NPDC088356. Next base: position 22,462 of record NZ_JBFBIK010000114.1, on the reverse strand, counting down.
CGACCGGCACCCTCAAGCACCGACTTGCCCGCGCCCTGTTCGCCGATGCGATCGCCGCGGGCCGGATCGTAGCGGGCACCACGGTCGTCGAGGCCACCGGCGGCTCGATGGCCGTCGCTCAGGCCTATTTCGCCCGGCTGCTCGGCCTGCCGTACATCGCCGTCATGCCGGCGAAGTCCCCGGGCGAAGCGGTCGAACGGCTCGGTGGGACGTGCCGGCACGTAGACCCGCCGCTGGCGATCTACGAGCAGGCCGCGAGGCTGGCCGACGACGTGGGTGGCCACTACATGGACCACTACAGTTCCGCGGCGACCGTGGACTGGCGCGGAGGTAGCTTGGCCGACGAGTTGTTCGAGCAGGTCACTGAGTGCCCGCGCTGGGTCGTGGTAGGCGCGGGCACCGGCGCGACCTCGGCCGCCGTCGGCCGCCGCCTCCATGCCGGCGGCCTCCCCGGACGGCTGGCGGTGGTCGATCCGGAGAACTCCGCCTACTTCCCTGGCTGGGTGTACGACGCCCCCGACTACAGCACCGGCATGCCCTCCCGCATCGAGGGCATCGGCCGCCCCCGGATGGAGCCGGCATTCGCCCCCGACCTCGTCGACCTGCTCATCCCCGTTCCTGACGCGGCCAGCGTCGCCGCCGCGCGATGGGTCCGCCAGGTGACCGGGCTTCCGGTGGGACCGGCCACCGGCACCAACCTGTGGGGAGCGCTGGAGATCATCGCGCGGATGCGGGCCCAGGGCGCCCGGGGCGATGTCGTCACCCTCATCGGAGATGCGCGCCCCGGTCACCTGCGTGCCTGCCACGACGATGGGTGGGCCAAGAGCAAGGGCCTCGACTGGCGGCCGTACGAGGAACGACTGGCCCGCCTTCTCGAAGGACACAACGAGGGTAGGGCTACAGGCGGGAGAAGCGGCGGGTGAAGACGAGACCGCTGCCATGGGGCGACCGGAGCTCTTTGGACCGCAGTGCCAGGCGTGTCGAAGCGGCGCACCCCGCCCATGAAGGTGTCGAAGTCGATGCCGGGGGCGGCGACTGACATGTTCGGCCGCCCGGCGGCGCGGGCCAGGCGCCGCGCGGTCCTTCTCCTGTGCGACCGCGCGGCTCCGCCGCGTCGAGGTCAGGCGACGTGGGCGTCGGCTTTGGTGAGGGCCTCGTCGAGGATGGCGAGGCCCTCCTTGGCCTCGGTGTCGGTGATGGTGCACGGGGGGACGACGTGGATGCGGTTGTAGTTGTACACGGGCCACAGGCCCCGGGCCTTGCACACGGCGACGACCTCGTCCACCGGGCGGGTCTCGCCGCCACCGGCGGCGTAGGGGACGAGCATCTCCCGGGTCTCGCGGTCGCGCACCAGTTCAAGGGCCCAGAAGACGCCGAGGCCGCGTACCTCGCCGACCGAGGGGTGGCGTTCGGCGATCTCCCGCAGGCCGGGGCCGATGACCTGCTCGCCGACGCGGGCGGCGTTCTCGACGATGCCCTCCTCCTTCATCGCGGTGATGGCCGCGACGGCGGCGGCGCAGGCCAGCGGGTGGCCCGAGTAGGTGAGGCCGCCGGGGTAGGGGCGGGTGCGGAAGGTGTCGTAGATGGCGTCGGAGACGATGACGCCGCCCAGGGGGACGTAGCCGGAGTTGACGCCCTTGGCGAAGGTGATCAGGTCGGGAGTGACGTCCCAGTGGTCGACGGCGAACCACGCGCCGGTTCGGCCGAAGCCGGACATGACCTCGTCGGCGATGAAGACGATGCCGTGCCGGTCGCACAGCTCGCGTACCCCGGCCAGGTAGCCGGCCGGGGGCACGAGGATGCCGGCGGTGCCGACCACCGTCTCCAGCACCACGGCGGCGACGGTCGACGGGCCCTCGAAGGCGATGACCTGCTCCAGGTGGGCCAGCGCGCGGGCGGTCTCCTCGGCCTCGGTCGTGGCGTGGAAGTGCGAGCGGTACAGGTAGGGGCCGAAGAAGTGGGCGACGTTGGCGTCGGCGCCTCCGGCGTTCTGGTTGGGCCAGCGGCGCGGGTCCCCGGTCAGGCTGATCGCGGTGGAGGTGCCGCCGTGGTAGGAGCGGTAGGCCGACAGCACCTTCGGGCGGCCGGTGTGCAGGCGGGCCATCCGCACGGCGTGCTCGTTGGCCTCGGCGCCCCCGTTGGTGAAGAAGACGCGGTTGAGGTCACCGGGCGCGAGTTCGGCGATCAGCCGGGCCGCCTCGCCGCGCTGGTCGTTGGCGAACGTGGAGGCGATCATGCAGATGCGGTCGGCCTGCTCCTTGATCGCGGCGACGACCTTCGGGTGGGCGTGGCCGATGTTGAGGTTGATGAACTGCGAGGAGAAGTCGAGGTAGCGCTTGCCGTCGTAGTCCCAGAAGTAGCGCCCCGAGGCCCCCGCCACAGGGATGGGGTCGACGCCGTCCTGCGCCGCCCAGGAGTGGAACAGGTGGGCCCGGTCCAGGGCGTGCACCCGCGCGCCCTCGGCGGGGTCGGGGACGGGACCGCCGGCCTGGCGGCTCTCCACGTTGTCGTACGTCATCGTTACCTCATTCGGAATCGGTCGGTGAGGGGGTCGCGCCCGGCGAGCGACCGGCGCTCGCGGTCGAGGAAGTAGTCGATGTCGGCGGTGATCGCGCCGAACAGGTCAGGGCCGGTGTCCCCGGGTCCGCCGCCTTCGAGCAGGCGGGCGTTGCGCCGCAGTACGTCCGGGGAGAACGGCAGGTCGCCGGGGTCGGCGTAGCGGATGGCCCCGTCCCGGTCGCGGCGGGGTACCACGTTGGAGCGGGCGTGGACGCTGGCGCTGAACGGGACGTCCAGCCGCCCGGCGCGGAACGCGGCCACGATGGCCGCGAGCAGGTCGCCGCCGTCGCCGAGCACGGGGTCCACCAGCTCGGCGACCTCACGCTCGATCCAGTGCCGCTCCTCGGCCACCCGGTCCTCGTCGATCAGGACGAAGTCCAGCAGCTCCGAGGCGCCGAGGGCGGCGGCGCGGATCCCGGCGGCATTGGCGGCCGAGTCGGGGATTCCGTACGCCTCCTGGACGGTCTTGCTCACGACCTTGGCCGCTCCGCCGAGCCGCGCCACCAGCCCGCCGCACAGGATCAGCGCCCCGCCGTAGTCGGGGGTGCGGGGGAAGACGCCCATGAACTCGTGCAGGACCGGGTAGACCTCGACCTTCTCGTCTAAATAGCGGCGGGCCAGTACGCGGATCGCCCGCAGGGCGGCGACGTCCTGGTGGGGCTCGCCGCCCTGGGCGTAGGCGATGGACAGGCACCGCACGCCTTCCCGAGCCGCGGCGACGGCCTCAAGGAGGGTGACGGCCAGGCTGATCGACGGGGGCATCAGCACGGCGGTGAGGGTGCCGAACAGTTCGCGGTCGACCACCACGCCGGCCTCGGCGAGGCGCCCGCAGGCGGCGTCCACCCGCTGCCAGGCCCGCAGCGACACCTCCAGCGGGACGTCCTTGGAGTACGGCAGGTTGTAGCCGACGCCACCGCCCTCGAAGGAGGTGATCCCGGACGCCAGGGAGACCGCGAACAGCTCCCGGGCGTCGGGCGAGCCGTGCCGTACCTCCAGGGGCACACCCACCGAGGCGGCCAGCTCGCGTCCCCTGCGCCAGCCGTGCGCCACCATGGGGTAGCCGTTGAGGTCGGACGGGGCACGGCGCAGCAGCTCGGCGGCGGCGTCGAACCCGCGCAGGCGGGTGTGGGAGTCGATGGTGACCGACAGGATGCCCGGCCCGGCCGCCTCCAGGGCGCGCAGCAGGCCGAGCATCTCCTCGTGCCCGCCGACGCCGCATCTCGGCTGCACCACCGGGCGTCCGGCGGCCTCGGCGGCGCGCAGCACGTCGGCGGCGTGCGGACGTCCGGGCGTGCCGAGGTGGCCGAGGATCTCCTCCTCGCCGGGCAGCTCGCCGGCCAGCCGGTCGTCCAGGCCGAGGTCGAGCAGGTCAACCACGTCGCGCCTCGGCCACCAGCTCCGCTCGTGCCGCGCCGCCCGCCGGTACGGGGGCGGGCGTGCGCGAGGCGTGGATCAGGTCCAGCAGCAGGATCAGCCCGGCGGCGTCGTCCAGCAGGTGGTCCACCCCGAGGTCGCGCAGGCGCCCGAGGTCGGCGTCGCGCTTGTGGCTGCCCACCGAGAGGTTGCCGCCAAGGATCACCGGCCGGCACAGGCGGCCCGCGGCCCTCAGCGCCGGCAGGTCGCGCAGGTCGTGGTGGGCGTGGCCGTTGAGGCTCCCGATCAGGACGGCCTCCGCGCCGGGGTGGCGGTCCAGGGCGTCCGCGAACTCGGCCAGCGGCGTGCAGACGCCGAGGTTCACCACCTCCAATCCGTGCCGGCGTAGCATCATGGCGATCAGCCGGTTGGCCACGGCGTGCGCGTCGCTCTCGGTCACGCCGAGGATCACCAGGCGCCCGCCCCGCTCCTGCGGCACGTTCATATGTCTTCCCCTACTCGGTTCACGTCGTCACTGTCAGTCGTCGAAGGCGGCGAAGAGCTCGCGGTGGCTGACCTCGGCCAGCCGGTCGGGGTGGAACTCGGCCGGATCGGCGGCGCGCAGGGAGTCGAACACCACGTCGATGGCCGGGACCAGCCCCCAGACCTGCCGGTAGGGCGGCCAGCCCGGCGTCCCGGCGGCGTGGTCGGCCTCGCGGGCGAAGATGTAGCCGGCCCAGTCCTTGCTCATCGGGAACCGGTGGTGGAAGTCGTGGCAGACGGTGTCCCCGGTCAGCACAAGGTAGCGGGCCGGGAAGTGGACGAGCGTCATCCGCGCCCACCACCGCGTCCAGGCCCACAGCGCCTCGCCGGGCGGCGGCACGGGCTCTCCGATGAAGATCGCGTTGGTGAGCGAGGCGAAGTACTCCCGGCCCCGGCGGACGGTCTGCTCCGGGGAGGGGAAAGTGTGCTTGACGCACAGCCGCAGAGTATTGCTGACCTGGTAGAACAGGGTCATCGGCAGTATCCAGGCGACCACGAGGAACACCCAGGCGTCCAGCCACGCCACCACGGCGACCACCGCGGCCAGCCAGGCGAGCGTGCCGGCCCGCAGCGCCGGGGAGGCGGCATGGAAGTAGGAGCGCAGCCGGGCCGCCAGGAACCGCGCGTGGAAGACCGGTGAGAAGATCTTGCCGAGCAGGCGCCGCCACATCTGGCTCCGCGACATCCCCGGCCGCAGCTCCAGGCTGACCAGGAACGCCTGCACGGTCGGGTCGCGCAGGGTCATGTGGTGCAGGGCGTGGTGGTCGCTGACGTGCTCGGCACTGTACCGGTCGAAGTCCTGCACCATCAGCAGTGCCGCGATGACCCGTCCGAGCAGCGCGTCGGCCCGCCGGTCGCCCCACATGTTCCGGTGCGCGCACTGGTGGTAGATCATCATGCGGAGGTTGCGCGCGCCGTGCAGGGTCATCGCCCAGCCGGGGACGAGCAGCGCCCCCCACCAGCCGCCGAGGCCCAGCGCGGCGCCGCTGATCAGCAACCCGGCGGTCAAGGACGTCAGCGCGCCGGACAGGTGCGCGCCGGGTGTGACGCGGATCGGCCGCTGGCCGGCGTGGGGCCGGCCGGTCAGCATCGTGAGCGGCAGCGCGAGCGCGCGGGGCAGGCGCTCGTGCATCGATTCCCTGACGTCGTCGGACGCCGAGGGCAGCAGGAGCGGTGGGGCTTTCGTGTGCACGTGGTTCACCTCGGACGGGGCGGCGACGGTCACGCGCCGGCGGTGGCGGCTTCCTGCTCGGCGGCCAGCGCCAGCAGCATGTCGATGACCTGGTCGATCTGCTCGGGGGTGGTGTCCGGATTGAGCAGCATGAGCTTGAGGAACACCCTGGTCCCGCCGTCGCCCGCGGGGATGTGGGTGCGGGCGATCAGCGCCCGGCCCTCCTCCAAGGCACGGCGGCGCAGCGCCCCATTGAAGGCGTCGGCATCCGACGGCGCGTCCGGCAGGTAGCGGAACAGGACGGCGGTCAGCGGCGGCTCGGTCCCGAGCTCCAGCCGGGGCTCGGCCGCTATCCGGGCCGCCGCGTAACGGGCCAGGTCGTGGCAGGTGTCGACCATGGCCTCGATGGTGTCCTCGCCGAGCGCGCGCATCGTCACCGCGATCTTCAGGGCGTCGGCCCTGCGCGTGGTCTGCAGGGACGTGCCCTGCAGGCCGATGTACCCGGCGCAGGTGTCGTCGTCGGAGCTCAGGCACGTGGTGGGCTGGAGCCCGAACGGCAGCAGCGTCTCCTCCCTGCGCACCAGCAGGGCGGCCGAGGAGGCGGGCGTCCAGCCGAACTTGTGCAGGTCCATGGTGATCGAGTCGGCCAGGGCCAGCCCGTCCAGCATGGGCCGGAGCCGCCGGGAGAACAGCGCCCCGGCACCGTAGGCCGCGTCGGCGTGCAGCCAGACGCCGTGCCGGCGGGTGACCTCGGCGATCTCGGGCAGCGGGTCGACGATGCCGAGGTCGGTGGACCCGGCGCAGGCGACCAGGGCCACGGCGAGCTGTCCCGCGGGCAACTCGGTGAGGATCCGGTCGGCCTCGGCTGGGATCATGCGGCCGTCCTTGCCGACCGGGACGGCGCGGATGTGCTCCTCGCCGATGCCGAGGATCCGCGCGGCGCGCGCGATGGAGAAGTGGATGCCCTCGGGGGCGAGGATCACCGGCTGGACGCCGATCTGGAGCAGGCCCTCCTGGAAGGAGTATCGGCCCAGCTTGGCCGCGATGGTGTCGTCGCGGGCGGCGATCAGGGCCATCAGGTTGGAGACGCTGCCGCCGGAGGTGAGCGTGCCGCCCGCGCCGGGGCCGTAGCCGGCGAGCTCGGCGAGCCTGGCGATGAGCCAGCGGTCGAGCTCCAGGGCGAACGGGCCGCTCTCCCAGGCGTGCAGCGACTGGTTGAGCACGGCGGCGACCAGCTCCGCGGCGACCGAGGCGGTGGTGGGCGGCGGCTGCATGCGCGCCAGCGCGGCCGGGTGCGTGATGTCGGCGGCCCAGCGGGCGTACGGGCGGACCAGCTCGTCCAGGACGGCGGCCGGGCCCGCGGGCGCGCCGGGCGGGAGCAGGGGGCCGGCGAGCGCCTGGCGGGCGGCCTCCCGGGCGGCCTCCGGCCCGCCGGGGGGCACCGGCCCCGTCCGCCCTGCCGCGACCTCGCCCAGGATGTCCAGGGCGGCGCCTAGCAGGCCACGCAGTTCCTCAAGCCCGGCCTGGGTGCCGGCCGGCCGGTAGAGCGTCGAGGGCTCGCTCGTCTGCACGATCGTTCTCCTTGCTGAGTCTTGGGCGCCGCCGGCGGAAGCCGGGGGCGTCACGGGATCGGGACGGCGGGCCGGTCGCGGGCCGGGCCGCTGTCGTCAGGGGACGGGAAGTCGACCAGGGCGGGCACGGGCGAGAAGACCACCCACAGCAGCGCCGACATGAACGCCAGGGAGGTGACGAACAGGGTGGGCCGCAGGCCGATGGCGTCGCCGAGGGCGCCGCCGGCCAGCGCGCCGAGCGGCAGCGGCCCCCAGGCGACGAACCTGCACCCGGCGTTGACCCGGCCCAGCAGGCGGTCGGGAGTGATCGCCTGCCGCAGGCTGACCGCGTGGATGGTGGACATGGTGGAACCGATGCCGCACAGCGCGAACGCCGCGACGTACATGGCGTACCCCGGAGGGCCGGCCCCCGGGGACAGCGCGATCAGGACCGGCGCGCCGCAGCACAGCAGAAGCTCGGCGACGACGGCCCGGCCGAGGCCGAGCCGCTCCTTGAGCGGGCCGGCGCAGAAGGCGCCGAGCAGCGAACCGATCGCCCCGAAGCTGAGCAGGAGCCCGACCGTGCCCGGCCCCACGCGCAGCTCCCGTGCCGCGTACAGCACGAACACCGTCTGCAGGGACATCCAGCAGGCGTTGTAGGTGCCGGCCTGCAGGGCGATCGCCCGGATGGAGCCGTTGCGGAAGACCAGGCCGAGGCCCTCCCCGATGCTCCGCCAGGTGGAGACGCGACGCTCGGGCAGCGCCGGGTGCGGCTCGGGGCGGCGGATCGCGATCAGGCTGGCGGCCGAGAACAGGCTGGAGACCGCGTTGGTGAGCAGGGCGGTGGGCGCGCCGAGCCAGCCGACCAGCAGGCCGGCCAGACCCGGCCCGCCGATCTGGGCGATCGAGCTGGTGGCCTGGAGCTTGCTGTTGCCCTCGACCAGCCGGTCGCGGCTGATCAGCGAGGGCAGGTACGACTGGTAGGAGACGTCGAACAGAACGGTGAGGACGCCGGCCAGCAGCGCGGTGGCGTAGAGGTACTCGATGCGCAGCACGCCGAGCGCCGCGCACAGCGGCACGCCGCCGAGCAGCAGTGCCCGGCCGAGGCTGCTGGAGATCATCAGCGGGCGGCGGCGCCGGCGGTCCACCCAGACGCCGACGAACAGCGTGGCGCCGAGGAACGGGGCGTAGCCGGCGGCGTTGAGCAGCCCGAGCTGCACGGAGGAGGCGTCGAGCTGGTAGACGGCGGCCAGCGGCAGGGCGAGCTGGGTGACCTGCGCGCCGAGCTGGGACACCGCCTCCCCTGACCAGAACTTCAGGAACTCGGGGTCCCGCCAGAGCCCGCCGAGCCGCGGACCCCTCATGCGACTTCCCCGTCGGGCTCCACGTGGAAGCAGCAGCCGATCTGCGCGCCGTTGGACATGCTGACGATGCCGACCCCCGGGTCGGGCGTCCCGCGCACCAGCATGCCGACGTACCGCTCACCGACCATCAGGACGCCGTAGGCGACGGCCATCGCCTCGAACCCGTCGCCGGCGTCGGTGACGAAGCGCTCGGCCACCGGCAGCACCCGCTCCTGCACGACGTAGGGTCCGTCGACCGCGCCGCGGATCCGGCTCTCCCACTCCGCCTGGCCGACCGTCCAGCCCGGTACGACGCCGACCCCGCCGTACAGAAGCGTGGGCTTGAGCGCGAGCCGGTCCTTGTTCGCCAGGACGTGGCTCAACAGGTCGACGGCCCGGCCGTCGTGCTGGACCGTCTCCTCGCGCAGGAAGCGCGTCCAGGGCAGGACACGGTCGATGAGGTCGCGCTCTTCCGCGGTGAAGACGTCGCGGTTGCGCTCGTCACTGAGCATGGCGAGGCTGCCCTTGTTGCCGTACAGCTCGCAGTCCAGCCCGGCGAACAGGAAGACCCGCCCGCTCTCCGCGGCATCGAGCAGCGGGTCCACCAGGCGGTGGCTGAGCTCGGGGTCCTCCATCTCGCCCGGCAGGAAGATGCGGTAGACGACGTCGATCCGGCGGCCGTGGACGTGCGGCGCGCCGTCGCGGTAGGTGAACTCGTCCAGGCCGCAGACCACCGCGTCGAAGCCGTGCCGCAGCCACTCGGGCAGCACGAAGTCCAGCCAGGGCTTGGTCTTGGCGAAACCGTCGGGCCACTCGGTCAGGGCGAGCACCGGGCGGGCGGGCAGGGTGAACCCGGCGTGGACGGCGTCGGCGCGCAGCACCTCGGCTATCCGCGCCACCGGCTCGGGATGGACCAGGCGCTCGGCGTCGGCGAACCGCCGGAAGGCGGCGTTCTGGACCGCGGCACGGGCGAACTCGGCCATCTGCCAGCCGCCGAGGGAGCTGCCGGTGTTGAGCTCCATCAGCTTGAAGCCGCCGGGCTCGCGGTACATGTCGGCCCGCGACATCGGCGGCAGGCGCAGGCCGGCGCCGCGCAGCACGAGCTCCACCTGGGTCGGGGTCATGCCCACGCCTTCGGCGAAGGCGCGCAGGTCACCGCCGAACAGCCGGCCGGGGATCGCGGCCAGCAACGCGAACAGGCCGTTGAGGTCGTCCTCCAGGCGGCGCCGATCGGGGGCGGTGAGAAAGACCGGCCGGTTGAGCGACTGGCCGCCGCCCGCGCCGTAGCGGATCCAGTCGTTGCGCAGTCCGGGGACGACCATGGCGGGCAGGCCGCGCTCGACCTGCAGATAGCGGCGGGTGACGGGGTTCTCCATCACCGCGCCGAGCGCGTCCAGCCGTGAGCCGCGCATGACGGGACGGACCTCGTCCTCGGCGGCGTCCAGGGCGGCGGCGCAACCGGCCGGGTCGGCGGCGACGGCGATGAGCGCGGCGGTGCGCGGGGTGAGCTTGCGCGGCGGGAGGAGCAGCTCCTCGCCCGGCTCGGCGAGGGGGGTGACCTCGGCGATGCCGGGGACCTCGGCGGCGCGGCCGGTGTCCAGGCGGTCCAGGACGCCGTCGTGCGCGGGGTAGAGGAAGCGGACCTCGGCCCAGCGGGACGCGGTCGGGGTGAGATCGGGACGCTCGCCGAACGCCATCGCCGCGCCGGCCAGCGCCAGGTCGACCCCGTTGGCAAGCGTGCCCACACGGGGAATGAGGTCCCCGCCGAGCCGCCCGTTCAGCTCGACCAGCCGGGGACCCGCGGCGGTCAGCCGGATCTCGCCGTGGGTCAGCCCGTGATCGACGCGGAGCGCGGCGTGGGCGTCGCGCAGCAACGTCAGCACCTCGCCGGCCCACGGCTCGTGCCGCCACGGGCCCACCAGGTGGCCGACCTCCTCGAAGTAGGGCGGGTGGCCGAGCCGCTTGCGCGCGACCGCGACCGGCTCGGGGACGCCGTCCACCACGCACGCGTCGACGCTGATCTCCGGCCCTTCGAGGAACTCCTCCACCAGCACGCCGCTCTCGGCGCGCAGGCCGGGGAACGAGGTGCCGGTGGCCGAACGGTAGGCGGCGCGCAGCCCGGCAGGGTCGCGGGCCATGCTCACCCCGAGGCTGCCGGCCAGGGACCGGGGCTTGACGACGACGGGGTAGCCGATGTCGTCGGCGGCTGCCAGCGCCTCCCGCTCGGTGTGGGCCAGGCTGTGCCGCACCGCCGGGAGCCCCGCCTTGTCCAGCAGCGCGCGGGTCGTGTACTTGTCGCGGCAGGCCGCCGCGGCCTCGGCGGACATGTGGCGCAGGCCGAGCAGCTCGCCCACCTCGGCGGTCGGGACCAGCGCCAGCTCGTCCCAGGTGAACAGGCCGACCCGGCCGGGCGCCTCGGCCACCAGTTCCTCGACGGCGGGCCGCAGGGCGGCGGGGTCGGTGATGTCGGCGAACCGGAAGGCCGAGACGTACGACGCTTCCCAGGTGATCGGCTGGGAGGTGACCAGCGCGATCTCGTACCGCCCGGCCAGCGAGGCCATCGCGTACTCGCGATAGGCCCGCAGCCGGCTGCCCACCACGATCAGGCGGCTCGCGCTGTCCAACATCGAACGTCTCTCCTCTTTCTCGTGTCCTGGTCGTTCACCGGTGCTCCGGCCGTACGGTCGCGCCCCCCGGCGACGAGCCGGGGGCGCCGGTCAGCCGGGCACGGGCTCGCACCACAGCCGGAAGGAGGCCGCCGTCTTGGCGATGGCCGCCTCGACATCCCGGCTGGAGGCGCCCCGGAACCGGAACCGCGCACCGACGTGCTCGTAGCCGCCGGCCTTCGGGATCACCGCCCCCACCGGCGGGACCACCTGGGCGTACAGACCGTCGACGTGTTCCACGGCCTCCGCACCGTCACCGGCGGGAGGCGCGAGTCCCGAGCCGGCGACCCGGCAGGGCGTACTGACCGGAACCGGGAGCAGCAGCCACCCGCCGGTCGCGCCGCGCGGCAGGGGCCGTACGGCGGGGGCGCGGCCGAGCTGGATGTCGACGGCCGCCGCCATCAGGTCGAAGCCGTGGACCTCGCGCCAGACGAACGGGATCTCGGCCCCGCCGACCCGGGCGCCCGCCTCCAGGAAGACGATCCTCGGCTCGCCCGCCGGCCCGGCGCCCGCGAAGGCCTCCAGGTGGAAAACCCAGGGCTCGCCGCCGCCGAGCGCCGCGCCGGCCCCGGCGGTGAACTCCTCCAGCGGGCCGAGCAGCTCGGGGTCGTCGACCTCCACCGAGCCGAGGTGGGCGCCGAACGTGAAGTCCAGGCAGGTGTTGACGTAACGGGAGGCACGCCAGGGGCCGAGCCCGGTGCCCGTCCACACCCCGTCGACGTGCAGGATCGGGTCGGCGACGAACGCCTGGACCAGCCGGGGCTCGACCGGCGTGTCATCCAGGCGGGCGAGGTCGGCGGGTGAGCGCAGCACCAGCACGTCCCGGCTGGCGACGCCCCGGCGGGGCTTGACCACCACCGGCCAGCCGTGCCGCGCGGCGAAGGCGCGCACGGACGCGGTGTCCGGGGCGTCGGCGAACGGCGGCACCGGCAGGCCCGCCGCGGCCACGGTCTCGGCCATGGTGAGCTTGTCGCGGAAGCGGGTCAGCGCGGCGGAGTCCTGCCCGCCGCAGCCGAGCGCGCCGCGCAGGGCGGCGGCGGCGTCCAAGTCGCCCTCGTTGAGCGCGACCAGGTGGCGGGGCGGGCCGAGCCGCGCGGCCAGGACGGCGACCGCCGCGCTGATCTCGGCCAGGTCGTCGGTGGCCGCGACCAGCTCGACCCCGGCGGCCTGATCGGGCACCGACTCGCGTGCGATCGCCGTGGTGACATAGCTCACGTCGTAGGCCGTGTGGTCGAGGTAGGCGGCGTAGTCGGCGTAACGGTCCCGCCAGCGGTGCAGCACCACGACGTGCGGACGGGCGCGGGTCATCGGGCCTCCTCCCGCATGGCGGCCAGGCGGGCGTTGGCGACCATCACCTGGCCGAGCGCGATGCCGCCGTCGCCCGCGGGCACCTGCTGGTGGCAATAGGTCGCGAACCCGGCTCTACGCAGCTCGATCATGCAGTTGACCAGGAGGAACTCGTTGGCGAACACGCCACCGGACAGCACCACCCTGCCGGCGGCCTCCCCCTTCGCCGCGCGTACGGCCGCGCACCGCTCCACCACCGCGTGCACGACGCCGGTGTGGAACCGGCGGCCCGCCTCGGCGACGGGAACGCCCGCCGCCACGTCGGCTGCCAGGGCCCGCACCACCGGGCGGGGGTCGATCTCGGGCAGCCCGCCGGTCTCGTCCACCGCGAAGCGGTAGCACTCGTCCTGCGGGCTCATCGCCAGGTCGCGGCCGAGCAGCCCCTCCAGTTCGATCGGGCCCTGCGCCTCGTACTCGGCGAGCACGCAAACGTCCAGCAGCGCGGCGACCGCGTCGAACAGGCGGCCCATGCTGGAGGCGGCCGGGGAGTTGACGCCGCGCCGGGCCATGGTGGTGTAGACGCGCAGCTCCTCGGCGCGGAGGCCGCGCAGCGCCGGGAACGCCGCGAGGGCCGCCTCGGGGTCGCCGAGGGCGTCCAGCGCCAGCGCGAAGCCGGTCCTGATGGGTTCCTTGACCGCGCGGTCGCCGCCGATCAGCGGCATGGGGCGCAGGCGCGCCACCCGGCGTGCCTCACGGTAGCCGCCGAGCAGCAGCTCGCCGCCCCACACCGTGCCGTCCTCGCCGTAACCGAAGCCGTCGAACACCACGCCGAGGACGCTGCCGGACAGGCGGTGCTCGGCCATGCAGGACGCCATGTGCGCGTGGTGGTGCTGCACGCGCAGCACCCGGCCGGGCTCACGGCCGTACTCCTCGATGGCCACGCGGGCGGAGCGGAACTGCGGGTGCAGGTCCACCGCCGCGTGGCCGGGCGTCACCTCGTGCAGGCGGGCCAGGTGGGCCATGGTCTGGCGGTGGGACTCGAAGGTCTCGTCGTTCTTCAGGTCGCCGATGTGCTGGCTGAGGTAGACGCGGGTGCCGTGGGTGAGCGCGACCGTGGTCTTCAGCTCGGCGCCGTACCCGGCCAGCGGAGCCAGCTCGGTGCCCACCTCCACCGGGTAGGGCGCGTAGCCACGGCTGCGCCGCAGGAAGGTCGTCACCGGCTCTTCCAGCTCGGGGTGGACGGTGTGGCGGACCACCGAGTCGTCCACCCGGACCTGTATCTCGCGGTCGTGGTACAGGATGAGATCGGCGATCTCGAAGAGCCGGCCGAGGGCGTCCTCGTCGCGGAACGCGATCGGGTGCCCGGAGACGTTCCCACTGGTCATCACCAAGGCGCCGAGGCCCGGCCGGTCCGTGAGCAGGTGGTGGTGAGGCGCGGACGGCAGCATCACTCCGAGGTTCGGGTTGCGGGGGGCGATCTCCTCGGGCAGGCCGCCGGGCCGCTTGCGCACCAGCACGATCGGACGGGCCGGCGAGCCGAGCAGCCCGGCCTCGCCGGGGGTCGGGTCGGCGAACCGGGCGACCTCGGCCAGGTCGCGAGCCATCACCGCGAACGGCTTGGAGTCGCGCCGTTTGCGGGCGCGCAGCCGGCGTACGGCCTCCGCGTCGCGGGCTTCCACCGCCAGGTGGTAGCCGCCGACGCTCTTCACCGCGACGATGCCCCCGCCGGCCAGCACCTCGGCGGACCGTTCCAGAGCGGCCGCGCCGCGCAGGACGGCACCTTCCCTGTCGGCGCACATCAGGCTCGGGCCGCAGTCGGGGCAAGCGTTCGGCTGGGCGTGGTAGCGCCGGTCCAGCGGGTCGCCGTACTCGGCGGCGCAGGGGGCGCACATGGTGAACGCGCTCATGGTGGTCTGCGCCCGGTCGTAGGGAAGCCCCCGCACGATGGAGTAGCGCGGCCCGCAGTTGGTGCAGTTGATGAACGGGTAGGCGTACCGGCGGTCGGAGGGGTCGCGCAACTCCTCCAGGCAGTCGGCGCAGACGAACGCGTCGGCAGGGACGATGGCGACTCTTCGCCCAGCGTGCACACTCTTCCGGATGACGAACCCGTCGAACCCGGTCTCCAGCCCCGGCTGCGGCGTCACGCTGATGTCCTGCACCCGGGCCTGCGGCGGGGCCTCGGTCCGCAGTCCCTCGGCGAACCGGCGCAGCGCGTCAGGGTCGCCCTGCACCTCGGTCAGCACGCCCTCGGGGTCGTTGAGCACCCAGCCGTCGAGCCGGTGGGTGAGGGCGAGCTTGTAGACGAACGGCCGGTAGCCGACGCCCTGGACCACTCCGCCGACGCGGATGCGCCAGCGCTGGTGGCGCGCCGTGTCCTCCATCGACGCCGCCATCTCAGCACAGCCTCGGCAGTTCGGCGCCCTGAAGCTCGTCGAGTTGCGACTCCCGGCCATCGGGCTCGCGCATCAGCACCATGGCGCCGGGGCGGTCGGTGACCTCGCCGACGACCACCGCGTGCTCGCCGTAGGGGTGCGAGCGCAGGGCCGCGAGAACCTCGCGCTCGGCCGCGGGGTCGGCGAAGACGCAGACGCATCCCTCGTTGGCGCTGTGGATCGGGTCGATGCCGAGCATCTCGGTCGCCATGAGGGTCTCGTGCTGGATGGGAAGCGTCTCCTTGTCGACCCGGATGGCGTGGCCGGTCACGCCGGCGTACTCGTGCAGGACGGCCGCCAGGCCGCCCCGGGTGACGTCGCGGACCGAGCGCACCGCGCCGCGGGGGACGCCGTCGAGGAGCCGGTCGAGCATGCCGTTGAGCGGCGCGCAGTCGCTCAGCACCCGCTGCTCGAACCCCAGGCCCTCGCGGATGGACAGCAGGTGCACGGTGTGGTTGCCGATCGGTCCGCTCAGGATGACGCGGTCGCCGGGGCGCACGTCGCTCATCCGCAGCGGATCGCGCTCGAAGACCCCGACCCCGGCGGTGTTGAGGTAGATCTGGTCGGCCTCTCCCCTGCGCACCACCTTGGTGTCGCCGCAGACGATCAGGACGCCGGCCTCGCGCGCGGTCTCCCGGATCGAGGTCAGGACGCGCACCAGCCGGTCGACGGGCAGGCCGGTCTCGATGATCATGCCGAGCGTGAGATACAGCGGCCGGGCGCCGACGACGGCGAGGTCGTTGACCGTGCCGCAGACCGCGATCTTGCCGATGTCGCCGTTGCCGAAGAACGCGGGGTCCACGACGAAGGAGTCGGTGGTCATCGCGATCCGCGTGCCCTGGATGGAGAGTGTCGCGCTGTCTTCCATCTCGCCGACGTAGACGTCGCCGAGCGTTTCCACGATGAGGGAGATCAGCTCGTGGCTGAGCTGGGCCCCGCTGCCGTGGTCAAGGACGATCTCGTCGGCGGTCGCCGTCGTGGTGGTCATGTTCTGTCCCTTCGAGGACGTCGTCACCGGGCCGGGTCACGGAAGGATCTTGACGACCTTGCGCGGGAGCTCGCCGCCGACGTCGAGGCTGGAGAGGATGTCCTCCGAGGGGGCGACGGTCGCGCAGTAGCCGGCGAGCCACTCCAGGGCGCGGTCGCGGTCGGCGGCGTTGCCCGAGACGACGCAGTCGGAGGGGACCCACACGTTGTAGCCGCGGAAGAAGGCGTCGGCGGCGGTGGTCTGCACGCAGATCTGGGTCTGAAGGCCGGTCACGAGGACGGTGTCGACGCCCGCCGCCTGCAGGCGGTCGTGCAGTTCGGTCTCGTAGAAGCCGCTGTCCTTGTTCTTCTCCACGACCTGGTCGGCCGGGTCGAGGAAGTCCGCCAGGATGGCGGCGCCCTCAGAGCCGCGCTGCAGGGGCAGGGTGCCGTCCAGGTCGCGCTCGACGTTGGGGTCGTCGGGCAGGTTGACGAGCTGCAGGTGGAAGATGTGGTGCCCCCGGCGGCGCATCTCGTCCAGGAACTTCACGAAGGTTCCCTGCGCCTGGGCCATGGCGGCAGTGCGTTCCGGGGTCTTGTGGACCACGTCGGCCTGAAGGTCGTTGGTGAGTACGGCGATCTTGCCCATGTGTGTTTCCTCGAAGTAGTCAGGCATGGCGAAATTGCCATTCCAAGGCGCGGCTGTGGCCGGTTTGGACGGTCAGCGAGAGGGCTTGGGGGTGGGTCGCGTTATTTCCGAAGATCTCCTTGTTCCAGAACGAGTGGGAAGGCGGGCACCACTCATCCTTTTTCGACCTCATTGCCCCACGGGTTGAACTTTTACATGCCTCCCGTGATGCAGTCAAGATCCCTTCTCTTCTTGACGGCGAAACGGAGGGTCAACTCCACCGGGTCGCCGGTTACGGTGGCCATATCTGGTCACCGCCCATACCTTTTGCGTGCGCTGCTTGACAAGCCCTAGCAGAAATGGTCACTCCATCCGGAGTTGCCATTCTGGACGGCCCGTAAATCCCGAGCGGTCGCGGCTACTATCCCGATCACCCCGTGCATCCGGCATTCCCAGCTCCGATTGGGCCGCCGCGCCCCCTTGGAGATATGGCTGAACTCTTAATATCCGGACCCGATCAGAAACCGGTGGCAATTGAATTGCAGCACGATCCGGGCTCGGCACGCACGGCCCTGGCGGGCCATTCCGTGAAGCTCACCACCGGGTCGTACGCTCACGGGATCTGGAACGATCTACGGAGCACGCCGGGAGCCACCCGGCAGGCCCGGCGTACCGAGTCCGACCGGAACCCTGAGGCTGTCCGAAAACATCAGCACGCGATGGCCGGCACGGACCCGTGGAGCCGGGATATGGCCGCATCCCAATCCCGGGCAAGGGACCGGCGCCCAAGCGATCTCGTGTCCCCGTCGCGGCTCGCCCGAAGCGCCGGCGAACGCCGGATGGACCATGGTCCCCACACGTGACCCATGTCATCCGGGATCTGTCATCCGGGATCGCCACCTCGCCGACACGGTCGCGAACACGCAGCCCGGCCCGCCAGGACTCACGAGCCGGGGGAAACGTTGAAAGCTTCAGTCGTCGCGGTCGCAGACGGAGCAGTGGGTCAGGCCGGCGGCCTCGGCGTCGGGCTTGGACATCGTCTCCAGGATGCCCGGGTCCGATCCCTTGATCAGCGGGCAGGCGGAGCTGTGGTAACGCCGGGTGCCGGGGATGACCTTGACGGTGCCGGGGCGCATCACCTCGACGGTCGAGTCGGTCTTCCTCGACCTGTCCCCGGCGGTGCTCTGCCCGTCCCCTGTACCGCTCCGCTTGTCACCGGCATCACTTGACGGGGTGTCGGTGTGCTCCGGCTCGACGTCGGTGTGCCCGCTCCTGGAATGGGTGTCCCCGCGCTTGGCGTCGGTGTCCCTGCGGGCGGGGCCGGTGTCGGACCGCTCGGGGGAGCCGCCCTCCGGCCGCGGCTTCGACGGCTTCTCGGCGGGCGCGGGCGGCTTGGGGGTGGCGCCGGTGGAGCCCGCGCCGTCCGAAGTCGCGGTGGCCTTCTCCGGCTCCGCGGGTTTCCCCGCGGCAGGACTGACGGCGCCCTTCTCGGGCCCAGCACTCTTCTCGGGCCCAGCGCTCTTGCCGGGCTCGGTCCCCCGCTCGGGTCCGGCGCTCTTGGCGGAGTCGGTCCTTCTCTCCGATCCGGCGCTCTTCGCGGAGTCGGCGTCCTTGGACGTGTCCGCCCTGCCGGGAGTGGCGGCCGTCCTGTCGGTGGTGGTGGCCGTCTTGCCGGAGGCGGCGGCCGGGCGGAGCGCGCCGCTGACCACGACGACCGGATCATCGTCATCGTCGTTGTCGTTGTCGTGCGCCTCGACGGGCTTCTTGCCGACCGTTCCGGGCATGCCTGCTGACGGGCTCGGGTCGGACGACGCCTTGCGGGGCCTCCCGCCATCGGGCTCTTCGGGCCTCGCGTCGCTGGCCGGGGGCTTGCTCGGCCCGGCCGACGGCTTTGGCGGGTCCGAACGCTTGAAGGCCTCGAAGGGGGTGACGGCCTCGGGAAGCTTGACGGGGATGACCGGAAGGTCGATCGGCGTGGAAGAGGCGCCAGGCTTCTTCGCGGAGGAGGAGCCACCGGGTTCGCCCGAAGAGCTACCCGAAGGGCTGCCGGTCGGCGGCTTTTCAGTGGACGAGCCCGAGGAAGGAGCCGCGAACCACGCCTCGGACCGCCAGGTGGAGGACTGCTCCCCGTCCGGACGCTCGGTCTCGGCGTCCGCGGCGGAACCGGAGGAAGAGGAGCCGGCCTGAGTCCCGGCGCGTCCGGGGGCCTTCTCGACCGGACCCGATGAAGAGGAACCGGTCTGAGTCCCGGCGCGCCCGGGGGCCTTCTCGATCGGATCCATCGGTGATTTGGCGGGGACCTGGGGCACCGGCCGCGTCTCATCGGACCTGTAACCGGACGCGGGCCCGCGTCCCGTCTCGGCGGCCTTGCCCTCGGCCTTGTTCCGGCTCCCGGCCTGGTGCTCGGGCTTGGTCGCGGCCGGGCCTTCAGGCTTGTGGCCTGTGCCCGAGCCGGTCGCCGCCTTGTCGCCCGCCGCGCCCGTGACGCCGGCCGCCTCGGAGCCACGTCCGGATTCGGGAGCGCGACCCACCTCGGACGTGCGACCTGTCTCGGGCCTGTCTCCGGGCTCGGATCTGTGGCCCGCGTCCGCGGCGCGGGGGGTGGGCTCGGGGATGTGGCCGGTGTCGGCCTTGCGGGCGGTGTCGGGCTGGTAGCCGTCGGGGAGGCAGGTAGTGCAGGCCGTGAAGCCCTCCTCGCGGGCCTCCTCGTACGTCAGCTCCTCGACCTCGCGCCCGGCGAGCTGGCGGCACCCACGCAGGTGGAACCGCTTGCGCCCGGGGATGACGAGCACGATCGCGTCGGAAGACGGACCGCCTCCCGCGCCCCTGACCGGCCCTGTCGCGGGAAACGCACGCGGCGTAGCCAGCGTGGCGGTTTGGTACCCCGCGTGAGGCGCGGCCATGGGATGCGCGAGGGATGCCCCGTGCGGCGGGGCCCCCGGGGAGGCCACTCCACCGGGACGGCCCATCGAGCCACCCGCGACTCCGGCGCCTGCCATGGGCATCGGCGGCGCGGTCGCCGCCGTCGTGCCGCCGGAGGGGAACAACTCATGGCGACGCAGCAGCGCCCCGATCATAAGGAAGACCGCGGACAGCACGCTGACCACGATCGACCACATGACCAGGACCGCTGTTCCGGTCACCACGCCCGCGACCAGAAGGCCGAAGGCGAGCACCACCAGAATGGCGCTGAGGTAGATCACAGGGACTCCCAGTCGCGGGTCGGTAAGGAACCTGACCCGTTACCCTAACGGCGTTCGTTGTGAGGGCCGTCGACTCCCTGGAAGGCACCGGAGTGCTGCGTGGGCTCGGGGCCGAACGGGTTGTTCTGGCCACCGGGGATCTGCTGCTGGCCACCGGGGGCGACAGCGTGGGACATGGCCGGAGCCCCGCCCATCTGAGCACCCACGACCGGGAAGCCTCCACTGCCCTCGGCCGACACGTTGAGCTCGGCGAGCTGGTTCTCAAGGTAGAGCTTCAGCCTGCTGCGGTACTCGCGCTCGAAGCTACGCAGCTCCTCGACCTTGCGCTCGAGCTCGTCACGGGTCTGCACCAGCGAGCCCATCGCCTGCCTGTGGCGCTCTTGGGCGTCGCGCTCGAGCGTTTCCGCGCGGGCACGGGCGTCACCGATGATCTGCTCGGCCTGGCGGCGGGCCTTGCCGAGGACCTCGTCGGCCTCGCGCCGCGCCCGGGTGACCGTCTCGTCGGCCTCGCGGCGCGCGTCGGCGATCGCCTGGTCCGCGGTCTGCTGCGCCAAGGCGAGCACACGGGCGGCGGTGTCCATGTTGTCCTCGGCGGGGGGCATGCCCATGCCGACGGGAACAGGCTCGGGCCTGATGGGCTCCGGTGGCTTCATGGGCTCCGGCTGCGGCATCATCATCTCGGGCTTGGGCTCGGCGACCGGCGCCGGCGCCATGCTCATGCCCATCCCACCCGGCACCTTGCCACGCAGGCACTCGGTCAGCTTCGCACGAAGCTCCTCGTTCTCCTGGATGAGGCGGTCGAGCTCGGCCTCCACCTCATCAAGGAAGGCGTCGACTTCTTCTTCGTCGTACCCCGGCCGCAGCCGGGTGGTACTGAACTGCTTGTTCCGCACATCAGCGGGCGTCAGCGGCATTTCGGTCTCCTTGGCGCGCTCGGAGTCTGTCCGGAGGACGGTACCCGATCAAAAACGAAGCGCGGACACGATTTGGATCATGACCAAGACCACAATGAACAGCACTGTGAAGCTTAGGTCAAAGGCCACCGTACCCAACCGGAGGGGCGGAATGAAACGGCGGAGGAACTTGAGAGGTGGATCGGTTGCCGTGTACGTGGCCTCCGCGAGCACCAGGACCACCCCTGTGGGGCGCCAGGAGCGGGCGAACGCCTGCACCGTCTCGAAGATCATCCTGCCGATCAACAGTATGAGATAGATGTACAGGACTCCGACCAAGATGTCCCTAACGATCCCCACGGTCGCGTCCTGCCTCCATCCCGATCTGCCGGCCTCGGTCCGGGTAGGCCATGTATGGCCGTTCACTGTTCATGGTGGAACTCTAGCTCTGGTTGAAGAACCCGCGTTCCGCGATTCGGGCCTTGTCCTCGGCGGTCACCTCGACATTGGCAGGGGACAACAGGAACACCTTGTTGGTAACACGTTCAATGCTGCCATGTAGGCCAAAGACCAGACCTGCCGCGAAATCAACAAGGCGCTTCGCGTCGCTGTCGACCATTTCTGTCAAGTTCATGATGACGGGAGTGCCCTCGCGGAAGTGCTCGCCGATCGTACGCGCTTCGTTGTACGTACGAGGATGAAGGGTCGTAATCCGCGCCAGATCGGTCGTACGGCGCTCGACGACCGCGGAGCCGGATCTCGGGGCCGGGACCGGGGTCTCGACCTCCTCCTGGCCCTCTTGGGGCGTTCCAAGACCGTGCTCGTCACCGCGGCGCCGGTCGACGTAGTCGTCCGTGTAATCCTCGTCGTCGGCGTAATTGCCATAATCCGGGTAGCGGTCGTCCTCCACGAGACCGAGGTAGACCGCCATCTTGCGCATCGCGCCGGCCATCGCTACGTCGTCCTCCTGCTCATGGTCGCCGTACCCAAGGCAACCTAAGGCACCGCTCTCGACCTCTGCTCGGATACATGGACATCAAGGTCCACTCGGGGGGACATTACCTGACGAAGGGCTTCCGGCGACCGAGCAACGCCGTACCGACACGCACGTGTGTCGCTCCGTGTGCGATCGCCTCGGCCAGATCTCCACTCATTCCCGCCGAAACGACGGACGCATCCGGATGTACCGCTCGAAGAGCAGAAGATAGTTCCAAAAGCCTCGCGAACGCCCTATTTGGTTCGCCTCCGAGTGGGGCCACCGCCATGACCCCGCCGAGGGCCAGCCCCTCGGCCGCCGCGATCAGATCGGCCAGCGCCGGCAGCTCCGCAGGCAGCACTCCACCGCGGCCCGGATCGTCGTCCAGCGCCACCTGGACCAGGCAGGTGACCCACCGGCCCGCCTTGACGGCCTCGCGGCTCAGTGCTCCGACCAGCCGCGCGCGGTCGACCGAGTGGATCACATCGGCGTAGGAGACGACGGACTTGGCCTTGTTCGTCTGGAGCTGTCCGACGAAATGCCACGTCAGGGGCAGGTCAGCGCATTCGGCGGCCTTGGCCGCGGCCTCCTGGTCGCGGTTCTCGCCGACGTCGCGGATGCCGAGCTCAGTGAGGATTCTCACGTCGGAGCCGGGATAGGTCTTGGTGATGGCGACGAGGGTGACGTCCCGTCGCGCGCGCCCGGCCGTCTGGCAGGCGGCGGCGATCCGGCGCTCGACCTCGGCGAGGCCCGCCGCGATCTCGTCGCGTCGTGTGGTGTTCGGGTTCTTCACGTGGGGGTTCGGTCACTTCAGAAAGTCAGGAACGCATGGATGGGGCGACTTCGCGAGCGCGGCACGTGCCCGGCTCCGTCCGCGGAGCAGGCACGGGCC
>NZ_JBFBIK010000113.1:0-23671 GCF_040685555.1 Sphaerisporangium sp. NPDC088356 | reverse complement strand
CCGGCGGAAGCCGGGGACGCAACCCGCGACGAAGCAGGAAACCCTACCCGCGAGGGTAGGAATCCCCGCCCTTCAGGGCAAGGAGGAGGTCAAGTCTATCAGGGGCGGACGGCGGCGAGGAGCCGGTTGTTGCCGTTCTGCCAGAGCGTGCCGATCTCGGCGAAACCGGCACCGCGGAGCGCGGTGACGTGCGTCGAAAGATTCCCCGACTCCGAACCGTGGTGCGCGGCGGCGGCGCTCCTGCGCTCCCGCTCCGCACGCAGACCCGACAGCACCGGGTCCGCGTCGACCGCGTCCCACCACTGGCGCCAGTCCTCGGGCATGCCCTCGCCGAAGCGCCGCCGGGTCGCCCGGTCGTAGATCGCGTGCTCGATCTTGGCCAGCGCCGGCGAGACGTCTTCCACGTCGAGGTGGTCGCCGTTGAGGAACAGCCCTCCGGGACGCAGCACGAGGCACAGCTCGGCGAACATCGTGCGCAGCCCCGCCTCGGGCAGCCAGTGAAGCGCGGTGGTGCTCACCGCCACGTCCACCGGGCGGTCGAGACCCAGGGTCGAGGCCCATCCGGCCGCGCGCAGGTCGAGGTCCTCGAAGCGCAGCCCCGGCCTGCCCGCGTGGCACGCGCGGCCGAGGGCCAGGAGCAGCGGATCGGCGTCGATGGCGACGACCGTGGCCTCGGGGAGGCGGTCGAGCAGGCGGCCGGCGAGTGAGCCGGGCCCGCAGCCGAGGTCGAGGACCAGCGGGTCGGGCCGCCCGGCGCCGGCCTCGACGGCGTCGATCAGCGCCGTGAACCGCTCCTCCCGGTCGGGCAGGTAACCCTCCTGCTGACGGTCCCACCGGGCGATCCAGTCCTGCGCCACCTCACGAGAAAGAGCCGGCATCGCAACCCCCTTGTAACTGTTGTCTATACTTTGAATAGTGACAGGATAGACCGTGAGCACGTAACGGGTCAAGAGGGTTTCGACGGTTACCTGTTCCCGGGGACAGGCGGACCGGCCCAGCCCGTCGTCCTCTCTCGTGACCGTCATGGGCTAGGTTGATGGTCGCGAATCCCAACGCGAGGGTGTAACTGGTCACAGTGAACTTCAACAGCCACTCCGACGCCGTGGTGACGGTCGCGGCGTCCCTCATCAACACGCTGACGGCGGGCGAGGCGCGCGGCAGGCCGTACGCGCTCCCGCCCGAGGGGCCGAAGCGGCGCGAGGCGGTCACCGCCGCCCTGCGCGCCGGCAGCCGGCACGCCCCCGAGGTGACCGACGCCGAGGCGCGCGGCCTGGCCGGCGTCGCCACCGAGCTGCGCCTGGTCTTCGACGCGGTCGAGGCCGGCGACATCGACACCGCCGCCGAGCAGGTGAACCACATGCTCGACCGCTTCCAGGCACGGCCCCGCCTCGACCGGCACGACGGCGAGCCCTGGCACCTGCACTTCCACGGGAAGGGTGAGAGCCGGTCCGACGAGTGGGCCGCCTCGTGCGCCACCGGCCTGGCCATCGTGCTCGGCAGCGAGCTGCACGACCGGCTCGGCGTGTGCACCGCGCCGCACTGCGACCGCGTCTACGTCGACACCTCGCGCAACGGCACCCGCCGCTTCTGCTCCACCGCCTGCCAGAACCGCGTCAAGACCGCCGCCTTCCGCGCCCGCGCCGGCCGTCCCTAGCCTCCCGACGGCCCGCCACGACCGCGCCTCGCACCAAAGCCACGTAAAGCAACGGTCACGGAAAGTGTCGATGCGACTACAGTGGGAACAGACCGGACGATCACAGCGAACGGCGACCAGCCGTTCACCTGGCAGGCGACCGGTCTCCGAGAAGAAGACGCCCCCGGAGGCGCGGTCCGCCCCGCCGCGAAGCTCCATGGGGGGAACAAGTGGCTGTACGGAGTCCTCGATCCGTCGCCGTACCGGCGGCGGCGGCTTTTCTAGCGGTGGCGCTGCTCGGCGGCTGCGGCGGTCACAAGACCGCCGTTGTGACGCCCGAGAACGCGGTCGCCACCAGCCCGGCCGGCCAAGCGCCTCCTGCGGGTGGCCAGCCGCCGGCGGGCACCGAAACCGAGTACAACGCCGAGTGCCCGACGGGAGGCAACGCCAAGCCGTTCGCCAAGACCCGCTTCGCCCTGCACGCCGGGCTCGCGCTCGGAGCCTTCCACCGCTACATCTACAAGCCGCTGCGCAGTGGCGGCTTCAACGCCGGGGCCGAGAAGCGCAAGCGCACCTTCGTGAAGGCGGCCGTGGCGGGCGTCTTCGCCCTGCACGAGCTGAAGGTCGCCAAGGGCTTCGCGGTGGCCAATCCCACGCTGTGCAAGGCCGTCGAAGGCGTCAGTAGCAAGTTCACCAGCCTCACCGACAAGCTCAAGGGCGGCACCGCCACGGAGGCCGACCTGGACACCAGCAAGGCATCCATGGACGGCCTGCGGAAGGACGCCTCGAAGACGGGCTACGACTTCAAGGAACAGAACGTCACCGTGCCGGGCGCGAGCTGACCGGCCGCAGAACGACGGAAGGCTCCGGCTGGACAACGCCGACCCCGGCCCCCCGCGGCCGTACCCGCCCAGGGGTACGGCCCCGGAAGGGGGAAGACTAGGCGAGCGGGGGCGTGACCTGCGACAACGGGGGTGCGGGTTCCATGGCGGATGAGGACGGCGTCTTCGACGTGATCGTGATCGGCGCGGGACCGGTCGGGGAGACCGCCGCCGCGCGCGCCGTGCGGGGCGGCCTGACGGCGGCCGTGGTCGAGGAGCGCCTGGCGGGCGGCGAGTGCGCCTACTACGCGTGCGTTCCCAGCAAGGCGCTGCTGCGTCCGGTGGATCTGGCGGCCGAGGTGAGCCGGATGCCCGGGGTGGAGCTCCGCGGCCCGATCGACGCCGCCGCGGTGCTGGCCCGCCGCGACGAGATGGTGTCCCACTTCGACGACCGCGGCCAGGTGAGCTGGATCGAGAGTGTTCCGGCGACGTTCGTCCGGGGCCGGGGACGCCTGGCAGGGCCCCTGCTGGTCGAGGTGGCCACACCCGACGGCGGCACCCTGGCGCTGCGGGCCCGGCATGCCGTCGTCGTCGCGACCGGCAGCGACCCCGCCACCCCGGACGTGCCCGGGCTCCGGGAGGCACGCCCGTGGACCAACCGGGAAGCGACCAGCGCCCGGCAGGTGCCGAAGCGACTGGTCGTGATCGGCGGCGGGGCCGTCGCCTGCGAGATGTCCCAGGCGCTGCACGCCCTCGGCGCCGAGGAGACGACCGTGCTCGTCCGCGGGAACCGCCTGCTCTCCAGGACCGAGCCGTTCGCCGGCGAGTTGCTGGCGAAGTCGTTCCGGGAGTCGGGCATCGACGTGCGCTTCGGCCGCTCCCCCACCCGTGTCGAGCGTCCGGTCCCAGGTGGCCCGGTCACCGTCCACACCGACGACGGCTCGCTGATCGAGGCCGACGAGATCCTCGTCGCCACCGGCCGCCGGGCGGCCGTGGGCGACATCGGCCTCGAGACGGCCGGCCTGAGGACGGACGGCCCGATCGAGGTGGACGCGAGCATGCGGGCGACGGGGGTCCCCGGCGGCTGGCTCTACGCCGTCGGCGACGTCAACGGGCTCAACCTGCTCACCCACATGGGCAAGTACCAGGCCCGGGTGTGCGGCGACGTGATCTCCGCCCGCGCCGCGGGCCTGCCCGACGACCTGCCGGCGCTCCGCGACACCGCCGACGACCTGGGCGCCCCCCAGGTGATCTTCACCGACCCGGAGGTCTGCGCGGTCGGGCGCACCGAGTCGCGGGCCCGCGCCGACGGGTTCGCGGTGCGCACCGTCGAGTACGACATGGGTGCGGTCCCCGGCGCCCGGCTCCAGGCGGACGGCTACACCGGCCGGGCGAAGGCGGTCGTCGACGAGGACCGTCGTGTGCTTCTCGGCGTCACCTTCGCCGGCCCCGCGGTGGCCGACCTTCTCCACGGGGCCACCATCGCGGTCACCGGAGAGGTCCCCCTCGACCGGCTGTGGCACGCCGTTCCCGCGTTCCCGACCGTGAGTGAGATCTGGCTCCACCTCCTGGAGGAATACGGCCTTTGACTTCCTCACGGCGAGGTCCTCGATCACGAAGCTAGGCCGCGAGGAGCCGGTCGTACCGGTCGGCGAACTCCGATGACTCCCCCGCCACCGCCCGCAACGGCGCCAACTCCTGCAACGTCCGCCGTGACCCGTTCACATGCGAAAGCAGATTCAACCCCTCGTTCAACGACTCCGTTCTCGATCCCGAGGCCAGCAACGCGTTGGCCAGACAGGAACGGTAATAGAGCCGGTTCCGGTCCCCTATCGCCGATTCGCCGAGCAGACTCCGGAACCGGTCGACAGCGAGAACGGGCTTGTCGAGGGCCAGCGAGGTCAGCCCCTCGAAATAGGTCAGCGTGGTCTGGCTCACGAAACCCGTCCAGGCCGGATCGTCCTCATGAGTTCCGTGTTCCACCTCACGCCATGCCGTCGCGATGGCCTTGCGACACGCGATCTGGTCGCCCAGGGTGGCGTGAGCGACGGCCTCACGGACGGCGAGGAGCGCGTACACCCGGGGGGTCGCCCACCTGCGGGCGGCGTCCCTCCCCACGGCGACGGAGTGCAGCGCCTCGCGTGCCCGGCCGGGATTCGTCCGCGCCAGCCGTATGGCCTGCATCGCCAGGTACGACGTGACGTTCACGCGAAGGCGCTCGTCACCGGCGTGGCCCGCGTACATGTACGCCTCGGCGTACAACTGCCGGGCGAGGTTCTGGTCCCCGGAGTCATAGGCGAGCCAGCCGGCGCATACGCACAACTCACCCGCTGTCGACAGCAGGCGGCGGCCGATCGATTCGGTGAAGTCGGCTTCGTCGAGCATTCGCCGTACTCTGGCGAGCTGGTGCAGCGCGGGGGCTAGGAGCATGCCGCCGCCTATTCGCTGGTCGTCCGAGTAAAGGCGCCGAATCGTCGCCTTGAGATGCTTGATGTGGGCAGCTTCGACGCGAGCCGGGATGGTCACGGAGCCCCATCCGATGCTCGCCGCGAAGCTGCCTGCGAGGACTCCGTTGAAGTGCCGACGGTCCATGTCCATATCAGGATTTGTGCCCGCAACAGCCGCATCTGCCACCGGATTCCCGACAAGCAGGGGCATGAGAGCGTGGCGCGGCATGTCGACGGCATCCGCGAAGCGAAGGATCTGACGGATGTCGTAGATCGTGTCGCGCTCACCGCTCTCGATGCGGTTGACCGTGCTCTGCGACCAGCCCACCAGGCAGGCGAGCTCAAGCTGGCTCAGCCTCATCGCCGCGCGCACGATCGCGACGAACGCGGCCAGATCGGCCGAGGCCAGCGCCTCGCGCATCGGCGGGCAGTCCCACAACCACGCCGGTGTCACGGGACGCGCGCCACGGGTCACCCGCAGGCAGGGAGCGCACACGGGATCACGGCTGTAGCGGCTCAGCATCGTCCTCCGGCAGCCCGGACAGAGCCGCTCCCCCATGCGCCCGAGTCCTTTCTCCCGAAGCCCGCCAGGCGCGTCACCGTAGGAGGATCCGACGGCGTCCGCGATGCCAATCTGTCATAACGCAATGCCACCGATCAATGACGGAACGGCGTTTCCCGTAAGGCCTTCTCCCCCGACGCTGACAGCCGCCCGCGAAAAGGGCGCGGCGCCGATGGGAGAAGGGATCGGGATGCTTTCCGTTGGGCGGGTGAGCCATGTCTTCGTGGTGCTCTCCACGATCGAGCAGGTGCCCATGGCCAGGCACGAGACGGTGCGAACGCTCGCCTCCTGGGCCATCGGCCGGGAGACCGCGTTCACCGCGAGCCTCATCGCGACGGAGCTGGTGACGAACGTCGCCGAGCACGCCGCCGCCGAGTCTCCCACCGCCACGGTGACGCTGGCGGCCGACGCGCGCTGGCTCACCGTGGCCGTCCACGACACACACCCGCGCCTGCCCCGGGCGCTGACCACGTCCCGTGACGACGGCGGCCGGGGGCTTCGCATGGTCATGCTCCTCACCGAGGAGGCGGGAGGACAGCACACCGTCGAGCCGACAGCCGGAGGCGGCAAACACATCGTCGTCCACCTCCCACGCCGGTGAACACCGGGTCGATCACGTCAGGGTTCTGCCGAGGAAGCCCCAGGCACCGAGCTGTACGTGGACGGAGGCACCAACCAGATGTCAGCTTCTCGGCCGTAAACGACCGAGCTTGCAGCTCCTCGCCGTCGATGGCCTCGACGGTCTGGTCCACGTCAGGCAGCGTGACTCACTGCCCAGCCCGCCACACCGCGTGAGGCGATGTTGCGGGCTGCGTTGACGTCGGCGTGCTCAGCGAAGCCGCACGACGTACAGGAGAACGTTTCCCGGTCCGGTCGGTTCTTCTTGTCCACGTGCCCGCAGGCCGAGCACTGCTGGGAACTATAGGCCGGATCCACATGGATCACGGCGACTCCCCGGCGGGCCGCCTTGTAGGCGATGAAGCCTCCCAGCTGCTGGAAACTCCAAGCGTGCAGCGTGACCCGCTGGGGCTTGCGAAGCCGTACCCTCTCGCGGATGCCTTGGAGGTCTTCCAGGGCGATGCCACGAAAGGTGCGTTCTGCCTCGGTCACGATCTGCTTGGCGATCACATGGTTGACATTCGCGGCGAACCGGGCCTCTTTGCGGGCCCGGCGTTTGAGGAGCCGCTTGGCGGACTTGGTCTGCTTGGACTGCAACCGGCAGCGCAACTGGCGATGCCGGTGGCGGACCGCGTTCAGGCCCTTGCCGCCAGCCACGGTCCAGATCGACACTGTGCGAGTCTGGAGCTGCCAGGACAGACACCGGTCATCGTAGGGCTGGGCTGCGCCGATGCGGAAGGTGATCGGTTTGCTCTCGGCTTTGACCCGCCGCGCCGATCCCCGCTTGCCCAGGTTTGCGGCGGCCAGGTTGGCCTGCAGGGTGCGGTAGGCGTCGGCAACCTTCTTGATCACGTGCTGGGCGGCCTGGGCGGCCAGCCCGAACTCGGCCTTGATCCGATCGTAGGTGTGCTTGCGCAGGTCGTAGTTGCGGAAGCAGCGCTGGGTGAACGCAATCCGCGATACCAGATCGGCGGCCCGGTTGGCAGCGCGCAGGGTTGCCTCCAGCGCCGCCGCCTGCTCGGGCGTCGGCAGGAGTTTCACCTGCACCACCAGCCTCATATCGAACACATTACCGTTTGGCCCATGTCACCTCGATGGGAACCGAACCCCGATATCTGCCGAGGCCGCAGTGTGGTCTACAGTCTGCACGCCCATTTGGTCTTCACGCCCAAGTACCGGCGGAAGGTGTTCACCGACGAGATCCTGTGCCGCTGTGAAGCCATCATGATCGAGATTTGCGACAGCTTCGAGGCCACGCTGGTCAAGTTCAACGGTGAACACAATCACGTCCATCTCCTCGTCCACTACCCGCCCAAGGTCGCGCTGTCCACCCTCGTCAAGTCCCTTAAGGGCGTCTCGGCCCGGCTGCTGCGCAAGGAGTACCCGGCCCACATCCGCAACTACCTGTGGGGTGGCCACTTCTGGTCACCCTCCTACTTCGTCGCCTCCTGTGGCGGAGCCCCCCTGTCGATCATCAAGGAGTACATCGAGAACCAGAAGCGTCCGGACTAACGTCCGGACAGAAACCCAGGTCAGGGAAGCGATTCCTCCCGGGCGTAAACCCCCCGGGTTCCTCGCTAGATGAGGCTGAAGACAGGACCTTCCGGCCAGAGCATGATGCCGCGTACTCGCGGAGCGGTGCCCGTTCCAGGCCGCAGGGCGGCGCCGCTTCCAGGTCGCGGCACGCCACCCGTCTATCCGGAAACAAAAACCTTCGGCTGACGCGTGACACCGCGTGTTCGCGGGGCAGTGATCGGATACCCTGCCGTGGCCGGGCCCCGGCCCAGCTCACGGCGGCCGGGGAGCAGGTGGCCTTGGACCGCCCCGTCGAGGGGTCCGCACGGTCCGACCCCTCGCCGAGGGCCTGTACGAAAGGGACCAGCATGACCGGAACGTCGTCCACTCCGGCGGTGACCGCCGAGTACACGATCACATACGTTTTCGACGCCCCGCGCGAGCTGGTGTTCACGGCCTGGACCGACCCCGGGCACTTCACCCACTGGTTCGGCCCCCGCGCGTACACCACGCCGGTCTCCAAGATCTCGATGGACCTCAGGCCGGGCGGCACCTGGCGCGCGGTCGTGGTCGCCGATGACGGCGCCGAGCAGCTTCTGGACGGCGTCTACCGCAAGGTGGAGGCTCCCGAGCGGCTGGTGTTCACCACCGGGGACCCCGGCAACACCCACGGCGACCTCGCGTCGGTGGTGACCGTCACCTTCACGGGCCTCGACGATCTCGGCGGCAAGACCGAGATGGTGTTCCACCAGGCCGGATACAACACCGGCGAGGCGCACGCCGCCGCGTCCAGGGCGGGCTGGCTGGAGTTCTTCGACCGCCTGGCCGAGCACCTGGCCGGCCACGCGCCGCGCGGCTGACCCGCGCCGGTCCGTCCCGGCCTCACCCGGAAGGGTGGCGCCCGGATGCCTGTCCGTAGCGGGGTGGTTTGCCGCATAGTGGAAGAAGCCGTACCAGGCCGGTCCCCATGCCGGCGGCCCGGCCGACTTCCACCGGAGGCTCCCCGTGTTCGAGCGCTTCACCGATTCCGCCCGTCGTGCCGTGGTCGCCGCCCAGGAAGAGGCCAGGCGGCTCAACCACGGCTACATCGGCACCGAGCACGTGCTCCTCGGCCTCCTGGGCGAGGGCAAGGGGCTCGCGGCGACGGTTCTGAAGGGCCTCGGCCTCAGCCTGGACGACGTCAGGACCAACGTCGAGGACATCGTCGGGCCCGGGGAGAGCACCCCGGGAGCGCACATCCCGTTCACCCCGCGTGCCAAGAAGGTTCTCGAACTGTCCCTCCGCGAAGCCCTCCAGCTGCATCACAACTACATCAGCACCGAGCACATCCTGCTCGGCCTGGTGCGCGAGGGCGAGGGCGTCGCCGTCCAGGTGCTGGCGCTCCACGAGGTCGACCTGCAGCAGGTGCGCGAGCAGCTCATCGAGGGGGCGGAGACCCGCAGGGTCCGCCGCCTCGGCAACCCCGCGGAGGACACCATGGTGTTCACCCCCGCGCAGGGGCTGGGCTCACGCCTGGAGCGCATCCAGGAGAGCCTCGACCGCATCGAGCGCAGGCTCGACGCCATGGGCGCGCCGCCCGACCCGGGCGGCGCGGGCACGAGCGAGGCGGATCCCAAGTGATCACGTGAACAGCTGCGATCCGGAGTCCCCGAGCGTCCCCGGATCGCAGCGGTCAGTCGCGGCGCCCGGCGGCCGAGTCGCGGTGCGCGGGCACCGTCGTGCCCGCGGCCATCCTCGCCTCCAGCACGCCGGGGTCCTCGGTGTACGCCAGCGTGGCTCCGAGCGAGAGCAGCAGGCGGCGCATGCGCACGTTGTCGGACAGCAGGGTCGCCCTGACCTCGGCGAAGCCCAGGTCACAGGCCTCCTGGAGCAACATGCGGGCGAGCGCGCCCCCAAGGCCGCGCGCCTGCCACCGGTCCTCGACCAGGAACGCCATCTCGGCGATGCCGGGATCCTGGGTGAAGATCAGGTTGGCGAGCGCCACGACCTGGCCGTCGTGCCCGGCCACGAGCGAGTGCCCGCGATCGCGGTCGCAGAGCCGGTCGAACATGCGCGGCGGCAGGGCCGGCATGGAGGTGAAGTAGCGGAACCTGCGGGAGTCGGGAGAGCACCGGTCGTGCAGGTCGCGCACGGCCTCGCGGTAGAGCAGGGTGAGCGGGCGCACCTGCACCTCCACCCCGTCGCTGAGCAGCACCGGGCGCTCCGCCGCCGTGGCCTCGGCCGGAGGCTGCGCCAGCCGTACGAGCGCCGCCGCGCGGGCGGCCTCGGTGAGCGTGAACGACAGCCCGCTCCTGCGCAGCCGTACGGAGCGGCGGGAGGCGACGGGCACGGTGAGCAGCGTCGGGTCGGGCAGCTCGGACGACATGTCGGATCCGTACACCCAGCGGGCGTCGTCGGCCCGCAGCAGGTCGGCCAGCACCTCGGGCAGGCGCCAGGGCGTGGCCCGCAGGCGGGCGGCGAGCAGCAGGACGCGGGTCGGCTCGTCGGTCAGTTCGTGAGCGGTGGCGGGCACGACCTGAACGCGCCGGCCGCCGGCCGCCTCCAGGGCTTCGCGTACGGTCTCGGCGGAGGCCGGGATGTCGGCGACGAACTCGTCCACGGTGCCGTCGGTGTCAGGTTGGACACTGAGTCCAAGGATGTTGCCGCCCTTGGCCGCGAGCGCGGCGGTGAGGGACGCCAACCGGCCCGGCCGCTCGTCAACCGTGGTACGAATCCGCAAAAATCCCATTGAAACCCCCTCTTGTCTGGTCACCAGAATGCCGCCGGACTGTTACGAAGCTGCTACACAGGGATGAGCCCACGGTTTCGTTTACATGCTTTGCTGCTGAACGCGTGATTTCATACGACGTGTCGTGAATCGCCGTGCTTTCCGGTGCCAGGCTGCGGAGCGGCTGACGGATATAGCAGGATGTGGCGATACGAGCAGGCGGCGTTCCCCGCTGCGGAGACCTGATCGGCTCCGCCCCCCGGCCGACGCGCGCCCACGGTGAGCGAACCCTTCGACGGCGAGCGACACCGGCACCACCACCATAACGATCAACAGGTAGGAGGAGGGGTCCCGCACCCGGCCGAGGCTGGGCGGGCGCGGGCCCCGGATTCTCGATGACCGATCTGCTCTTCCGCGGCGGACGCGTGTTCACCGGTTCTGCACGCTTGCCCGGCGCTCCCATATATCCCTCCCATCCCGGATCCCCCGGCCCGGACGCGTACGCGGAGGCGGTGCTGGTCCGGGACGGGCGGATCGCCGCCGTGGGCGCCGAGGCCGACGTCGCACGGCGGGCGCGCCCCGGGCACGAGACGGTCGACCTCGCCGGGAGGCTGCTGACGCCCGGGTTCACCGACGCCCACATCCATCCCGTACAGGCCGGGCTGGAGCGGTCGAAGTGCGAGCTGTCGGAGGTGTTCGGCCTCGCCGCCTACGTCCAGAAGGTCGCGGTGTACGCCAAGGAGCACCCGGACAAGAAATGGATCGACGGCGGCGGCTGGGACATGGCCGCCTTCCCCGGCGGGCTCCCCCACCGCACGCAGATCGACTTCGTCGACCGGCCCGTCTACCTGATCCAGCGCGACCACCACGCCGCCTGGGTGAACACCCGGGCCCTTTCGATCGCCGGGATCACCGCCGAGACGCCCGACCCCGCCGACGGCCGCATCGAGCGCGACCCCGACGGCACGCCGAGCGGGGTCCTGCACGAGGGCGCCATGGACCTGGTCGGCCTGCTCACCCCCCGGCCGACCGCCGGCGACGTCGACGCGGCCCTGATGGACGCGCAGTCGTACCTGTTCTCCTTGGGCATCACCGGCTGGCAGGACGCGATCGTCGGCTCGTACGCGGGCTCCGACGACTACTTCCCCGCCTACCTGTCCGCCGCCGGGGCGGGACGGCTGAGGGCACGCGTCGTCGGCGCCCTGTGGTGGGACCGCACCAGGGGCTCCGAGCAGATCGAGGAGATGACCGAACGCCGCTCCCAGGCCGGCGGGCTGTTCTCCGCCGGCTCTGTGAAGATCATGCAGGACGGCATCGCGGAGAACTTCACCGCCGCCGTCATCGAGCCCTACTGCAACTGCGGCCCCGACCAGCGCGGCCTGTCGTACGTCGACCCGGCCCTGCTCAAGGGCTACGTCTCCGAGCTCGACCGCCTGGGCTTCCAGGTGCACTTCCACGCCATCGGCGAGCGCGCCGTGCGGGAGTCCCTGGACGCCCTGGAGGGGACGGCGCCCGGCAACCGGCACCACATCGCCCACCTGCAGATCGTCGAACCCTCCGACGTGCCCCGCTTCGCGCGGCTCGGCGTCACCGCCAACCTCCAGCCGCTGTGGGCCACCCATCACCTGCAGATGGACGAGCTGTGCATCCCCTACTTGGGCGAGGAGCGCTCGTCCTGGCAGTACCCGTTCGCCGACCTCGTGCGTACGGGCGCGCGGCTGTGCGCGGGCAGCGACTGGCCGGTCTCCTCGGCCGACCCGCTGCAGGGCATGCACGTGGCGGTCAACCGCACCGAACCCGGCGGGTCGGTGCATGCGGGCTACCCGACGGCCCAGACGCCGTTCCTGCCGGGGCAGAGCCTCGACCTTGCCACCGTGATGACCGCCTACACCGCCGGATCGGCGTGGATCAACCACGACGACGAGGCCGGCGTCATCGCGGAGGGCAACCGCGCCGACCTGGTGGTGCTCGACCGCGACCCGTTCGAGCTGCCGGCCAAGGAGATCTGGACCACCGAGGTGGCCATGACCTTCGTCGGCGGCGACGCCGTCTACGAGCGCCCGGCCTGAGTCACCCCCGATGAGAATGCCCCCGCGGGTCTCCCGCGGGGGCATCGCTCACTGAAGCACTACCGGAAAAGTCCTACCAGGGCGAACGGTTGTTGCGAAGCCGCTCCAGGGCCTCGGCGAGGATCGCGGCGCCGTCGGTGTCGCTGCGCCGCTCCTTCACGTAGGCCAGGTGCGTCTTGTACGGCTCGTTGCGCGGAGGCGCGGGCGGGGCCGACTCGTCCTGACCGGCGGGCAGACCGCATCGAGGGCAATCCCAGTACTCCGGGACGGCCGCGTCACTGGCGAAGCTCGGACGCGTCTCGTGCATGTTGGCGCACCAGAACGCTACCCGCACTCGAGGGGCCGCCTCGCCACGCTCGGCCTCCCCCATCGGACCGGCGCCGACACGGCTACCACGGATCGCGTTGCCACTACCCACGGATGAACTCCTCGCTTGATCGCCCCGCCACGGACGGGGAAAGAATCTCTGTCAGGCTTGCCGGGAATGACCGTTACCCCCGGTAAGGTCACTACGCCGGTCGGTCAGCTACGGCTTGAGCAGCAAACCCAGCGCGATGATGCAGACGAACCAGATCGTGCCGGTGATGACCGTCAGCCGGTCGAGGTTCCGCTCCACGACCGAGGACCCGCCGAACGACGACGTGAACCCGCCGCCGAAGAGATCCGAGAGGCCGCCACCCTTGCCCTTGTGGAGCAACACGAGCAGCACCATTAGCGCGCTCGACAGGATGAGGGCGATGGAGATTCCGATAGTCACCGTTGACCTGTTCTCTGTTACGCGCGCCGAAGCGCGACCTGACCTGCCCGGCGATCGCCGGGGTGATGATTCAAAGTTTCTCTTCGAGGGTACGTCGTGATGTCAACTTGTACCTCCGAAATAGCTCAGCTAGCCCGACATTTCGCCAAAACGGCAGATCTTTACGAACTCGACCGGGTCGAGGCTCGCGCCACCCACCAGGGCTCCGTCGACATCGGGCTGAGCCATGATGCCGGCGATGTTGCCGGACTTGACCGACCCACCGTAAAGGATACGGATACCACCGGCCACCTCGTCGTCGTACAGCTCGGCGAGTCGCGTGCGAATGGCCCCGCAGACCTCCTGAGCGTCGTCGGGCGTCGCCACCTCACCGGTGCCGATGGCCCACACCGGCTCGTAGGCGACGACGAGCGACTTGGCCTGGTCGGTCTTCACGCCGTTGAGCGCGGCGTCGAGCTGCGACAGGGCGTAGGCGACGTGGCCGCCGGCCTGGCGGACCGGAAGGCCCTCGCCCACGCACAGGATCGGCGTGAGCGAGTGCCGGTAGGCCGCCTGCACCTTGGCGTTGACGAGCTGGTCGTCCTCGCAGTGGTGCTCGCGCCGCTCGGAGTGCCCGGCCAGGACGAACGTGCAGCCCAGCTTGGCGAGCATCGAACCGGAGATCTCACCGGTGTAGGCGCCGCTGTCGTGGGCGGACAGGTCCTGCGCGCCGTACTCGATGCGGAGCTTGTCGCCGTCCACCAGGGTCTGCACGCTGCGCAGATCGGTGAACGGCGGCAGCACCGCCACCTCGGTGCGGTCGAAGTCCTTGTCGGTCAGCGTGAACGCGAGCTTCTGGACGAGCGCGATGGCCTCAAGGTGGTTGAGGTTCATCTTCCAGTTGCCGGCGACGAGCGGCTTGCGGGCTGTGCTCATGTGTCGCTCAGTCCTCCAGCGCGGCGAGTCCGGGGAGGGTCTTGCCCTCAAGGTATTCGAGGCTGGCTCCGCCACCGGTCGAGATGTGGGAGAAGCCGTCCTCGGGGAGACCGAGCTTACGCACGGCGGCGGCCGAGTCGCCACCACCCACCACGGTGAACGCGTCAGAGGCGATCAGCGCCTCGGCCACCGCACGGGTGCCGCCGGCGAACGCGTCGAATTCGAACACGCCCATCGGGCCGTTCCAGAAGACGGTCGCGGCGTCGGCCAGCTTGCCCGCGAACAGCTCGCGGGTCTTCGGGCCGATGTCGAGGCCCTCGCGGTCGGCGGGGATCGCCGTCGCCTCGACCACCTCGTGCTCGGCGTCCTCGGCGAACTCGGTCGCCGCCAGCACGTCGACCGGGAGCACGAGGTCGACCCCGCGCTTGTCGGCCTCGGCGATGAAGCCGCGCACCTGGTCGAGCTGGTCGGCCTGCAGCAGGGAGTTGCCGACCTCGTGGCCCTGGGCCTTGAGGAAGGTGTACGCCATGCCACCGCCGATGATCAGACGGTCGACCTTGCCGAGCAGGTTGGCGATCACGCCGAGCTTGTCGGAGACCTTGGCGCCGCCGAGCACGACGGCGTACGGCCTGGCGGGGTCCTCGGTGAGCTTCTTCAGAACCTCGACCTCGGCCACGACCAGCCCGCCCGCCGCGTGCGGGAGACGCTTGGGCACGTCGTAGACGCTGGCGTGCTTGCGGTGCACCGCGCCGAACCCGTCGCCGACGTAGAGCTCGGCCAGCTCGGCGAGCCTGCCCGCGAACGCGCCGCGCACCTCGTCGTCCTTGGACTCCTCTCCGGGCTCGAAGCGGAGGTTCTCAAGGAGGGCGACCTCCCCGTCGGCCAGGCCCTCGGCGGTGCTCCGGGCGGAGTCGCCGACGACGTCCTCGGCGAACTTCACCGGGCGGCCGAGCAGCTCACCCAGCCGCGCGGCCACCGGAGCCAGCGAGAACTCCGGCGCGACCTTGCCCTTGGGGCGGCCGAGGTGGGCGCAGACGATCACCCGCGCACCGCGCTCGGCCAGCGACGTGATCGTCGGGACCGAGGCGCGGATGCGGCCGTCGTCGGTGATGGTGTCCCCGTCGAGGGGGACGTTGAGGTCGGCGCGCACGAGCACGCGCCGGCCCTTGACGTCGAGGGAGTCGATGGTCTGCATCAGAGCTGCGAGCCCACCAGCTCGATGAGGTCACCGAGACGGTTGGAGTAGCCCCACTCGTTGTCGTACCAGCCGACGACCTTCACCTGGTTGCCGATGACCTTGGTGAGGCCGGCGTCGAAGATGCAGGAGGAGGGGTCGGTGACGATGTCGGACGAAACGATCTCGTCCTCGGTGTAGGTGAGGAAACCGCGCAGCGGGCCCTCGGCGGCGGCCTTGATCGCGGCGTTGACCTCTTCGACGGAGGTCTCACGGCTGACGTCGACGGTCAGGTCGGTGGCGGAGCCGGTGGGGATCGGCACCCGCAGCGCGAAGCCGTCGAGCCTGCCCTTGAGCTCGGGGAGCACAAGGCCGATCGCCTTGGCGGCGCCGGTGGAGGTCGGCACGATGTTCAGGGCGGCGGCGCGGGCGCGGCGCAGGTCCTTGTGGGGGCCGTCCTGGAGGTTCTGGTCCTGGGTGTAGGCGTGGATCGTGGTCATCAGACCCTTCTCGATACCGAAGGTGTCGTTGATGACCTTTGCCATGGGAGCCAGGCAGTTGGTCGTGCAGGAGGCGTTGGAGATGATCGTGTGCGCCGAGGGGTCGTACTTGTCATGGTTGACACCCATGACGATGGTGATGTCCTCGCCCTTGGCCGGGGCGGAGATGATCACCTTCTTGGCGCCGTTCTCAGCGTGCACCCGCGCCTTGTCGGCGTCGGTGAACAGGCCGGTGGACTCCACGACCACGTCGACACCCAACTCGCCCCAGGGGAGCTTGGCGGGGTCACGCTCGGCGAACACCTTGATCGCCTTGCCGTCGACGGTGATCTCGTCGGCGCTGCTCTTCACTTCGTACGGCAGACGGCCAAGAATGCTGTCGTACTTCAGCAGGTGGGCAAGGCTGGCGTTGTCGGTCAGGTCGTTGACCGCGACGATCTCGATGTCCTTACCGCTGGCCGCTACGGCTCGCCAGAAGTTGCGGCCGATACGGCCGAAGCCGTTGATGCCTACGCGGATGCTCACGGAAACAGATCTCCTCGAACTTCGTGCGCCGGCTCGTGCCGGCGCCGTGGCGGGCTGAAACCTCAGATAACCCTACCGGGTAATAATTGGTGTAGACCACGTGGCTCTCCCCTTTGCGAACCCCGCCCGTCCCCCAGGACATCCCCCCAGCTCAGCCCACCGATCATCGCCGCCCCCGGCTCCCCGCCGCGGCCCGCCCCACCCACGGGCCACCCGGCGTCACAGCACCCGACGGTCGCCACAACGAGCCCTGCTCCACCTACAACCACGACCCGGGCACGCCCGTCCCCGAAGATCACGCCTCGAAGCGGATCAACGAAACACCTGGCGCAGTACAAAGGGCACGCCGGCCCGGCCGGCGGACGGCAGCCGGATGACCCCGTACGCCAGAAGGAAGACGGGGGCACCGGCGAACGCCATCCCGGTGAACACGTCGCGGGAAGCGGTCAGCCGGGCGGGAACGCGGGGTCGGGCCCCGAATCGGTCAGGGGGCGGGCGCGCCGCGGGTCAGGGGGCCAGCATCTCGGCGGTGAGGTTGGCGTCGGTGCTGGCTATGCCGAGATCCGAGGCCCGCTTGTCGGCCATGGCCAGCAGCCGCCGGATCCTGCCCGCGATGGCGTCCTTGGTCAGCGGAGGGTCGGCGATCTGGCCGAGCTCCTCCAGCGACGCCTGCTTGTGCTCCACCCGCAGCCGCCCGGCGATCACCAGGTGCTCGGGCGCGTCGTCGCCGAGGATCTCCAGCGCGCGCTGGACCCTGGCCCCCGCGGCCACGGCCGCACGGGCCGACCTGCGCAGGTTGGCGTCGTCGAAGTTGGCGAGCCGGTGGGCCGTGGCACGCACCTCGCGGCGCATGCGGCGCTCCTCCCAGGCCAGCACGCTGTCGTGGGCCCCGAGGCGGGTGAGCAGCGCGCTGATCGCGTCGCCGTCCCTGACCACAACCCGGTCGACCCCGCGCACCTCCCGCGCCTTGGCGTGGATCTTGAGCCGCCGCGCGGAGCCGACCAGCGCCAGCGCCGCCTCCGGGCCAGGGCAGGTCACCTCCAGCGACATCGAGCGGCCCGGCTCCGTGAGCGAGCCGTGCGCGAGGAAGGCACCCCGCCACGCGGCCTCGGCATCGCACGTCGCCCCGGACACCACCTGGCGCGGCAGCCCGCGCACCGGGCGCCCGTGGTTGTCGATCAAACCGGTCTGACGCGCCAGCGCCTCGCCGTCGCGATAAACCCGGACCACATACCTCGAGCCCTTGCGCAGGCCGGCCGGTGCGAGCACCAGCACCTCGGCCTTGTGCCCGAACACCTCGCCGATGTCCTTGATCAGACGTCGAGCGGTGACATTGGTGTCGAGCTCCGCCTCTATCACGATGCGCCCGCCCACAAGGTGCAGCCCGCTCGCGAACCGAAGCAATGTCGACACCTCGGCCTTGCGGCAGCAAGGCTTCAGCACCGCAAGCCGGCTCAGCTCGTCCTTCACCACACCCGTCATGGCCATGTGCCTGTGTCCTCCCCCAAACAGACGCGTCTCATGGTCGAAGCCGCATCCTCGCGCCCGTGGACGTTGTCTCCGCCCGACGCGGCTCCATCGGCCCCCGGCAAGTCTCTCGCACCCCGTGGGTGCGCTGACCAGGATCAACGCTTCCCACGGAAAATCTCGTCCAGGACCGAGGCAAGCCGTCGTGCATCATGCCTTGGAGAGCCGTCGGAGGCCGCCACGTCGGCGAGCACCAGGCGCCCGCCGAGCGCGTCGGCGGCCTTCTCCAGCTCGTCACGCTCCTCCACCACCCCGTGATCGGCCAGCACGACGTCGACCGTGAGGTCGGGGGCGTGCTCGCGCAGCACCTGCAGGTGCTTCTCGGCGGAGAAACCGTCGGTCTCGCCCGGTTGGGGCGCGAGGTTCAGCGTGACCA
Source organism: Sphaerisporangium sp. NPDC088356 (assembly GCF_040685555.1). Taxonomy (NCBI): domain Bacteria; kingdom Bacillati; phylum Actinomycetota; class Actinomycetes; order Streptosporangiales; family Streptosporangiaceae; genus Sphaerisporangium; species Sphaerisporangium sp. NPDC088356. Next base: position 5,525 of record NZ_JBFBIK010000113.1, on the reverse strand, counting down.
GCCGCCGGGCGGCGGTGGCGTGCAGGACCTCGGCGAGCTGGGGCACCTTCAGGTGCGGCAGCACGCTGGTGAACCACGACCCCGGGCCGAACACGACCCAGTCGGCGCCGCGCACGGCCTCCACCGCCTCGGGACAGGCCGGCGGATCGGCGGGCACCAGGGAGATCGCCTGGACGTTGCCGGGCGTGACCGCGCAGGCCACCTGCCCCCGGACGACCGTCACCATGCCGTCTAGCTCCACCTCGGCCTCGATGTCGATCGGGACAGACGCCATCGGCAGCACCCGCCCGTGCGCCCCCAGCAGGCGGCCCACCCAGTCGAGCCCGGCCACAGGGTCGTCGAGCAGCTCCCAGAGCGCCACGATCAAAAGGTTGCCGAGCGCGTGGCCGTGTAACTCGCCTTCGCTGCGGAAGCGGTGCTGGACGACCTTGCTCCAGGTCTGGCCCCAGTCGTCGTCTCCGCACAGAGCGGCCAGCGCCATGCGCAGGTCACCGGGAGGAAGGACGCCCAGCTCGCGCCTGAGCCGCCCGCTGGAGCCCCCGTCGTCGGCGACGGTCACGACCGCCGTCAGCTCGCCCGTGACCCTCCGTAGGGCCGACAGAGAGGCGTACAGACCATGCCCACCGCCGAAGGCGACCACCCGCGGCTCACGCCCTGGGACCCCCAGCCTGCCCTCACCGCTGCCGGCCTCCTGCAGCGCGCTCAGCTTGCCCTCACGCCTGCCGGCCCCCTTCGGCGAGAGCTCGTCCCGCTCCAAGACTTCCGGCCCGGCAGCGCCTGGGTGCTCACCCTCTTCGGTCTCGCTGTCCGATCGCCCGCTCGGCGGGACCTCACCACGGGACGTGCCCGCAGGTGCCCCGTTTCGATCGCTCACTCGCGGCCCACATCCCGATGGCTCACCTGCACTTCCATGCCCCGATCGCGCAATCGGCCGCCGATCTGCTCGGACATGGCCACGCTCCGGTGCTTGCCGCCGGTGCAGCCCACGGCGAGGGTGGCGTAGCCCTTGCCCTCGCGGACGTAACCGGTGGCGACGACGCTGAGAACCTCCTCGTAGGCGTCCAGGAACTCCTTGGCGCCCGGCTGGTTCAGGACGTACTCCCGTACGGGGGTGTCGAGGCCGCTCATGGGGCGGAGCTCGGGCACCCAGTGGGGGTTCGGCAGGAACCTGCAGTCGACCACCAGATCGGCGTCCACCGGCAGTCCGTACTTGAACCCGAAGGACACGACGTTGACCCGCAGGCCGGGACGGTCCTCGCCGCCGAAGAACGAGACGATCTTGCCTCGCAGCTCGTGCACGTTGTGCGAGGAGGTGTCGATGACCAGGTCGGCGTTGGCACGGACCTCCCGCAGGATGCCGCGCTCCCTGGCGATGCCGTCGACCAGACGCCCCTCGCCCTGGAGCGGGTGCGGGCGCCGGACGTTCTCGAAGCGGCGGACGAGCTCCTCGTCGCTGGCCTCCAGGAAGACCACGCGCACGGCGACCCCGCGCGCCTCCAGCTCCTCGATCGCGGTGTTGAGGTCGGTGGTGAAGGCCAGGCTGCGCACGTCGACGACGGCCGCGACCTTGTCGGTGTCGAGCTTGACCCGGCCTGCCTCCTCGGCCATGGCGAACAGCATGCCCGGCGGCAGGTTGTCGATGACGAACCAGCCCAGATCTTCCAGGGCCTTGGCCGCCGTGCTCCGCCCGGCCCCGGACATGCCGGTGACGATGACGAACGCGGTCTCGCTCGCCGCGCCCTTGCGGTCTCGCGGCTCGCCGGAGCGCGACCGCGAGGTGTCGTGGTCTTTGTCGTTTCCGCTGGTGTTCTCGGTCACGTGCCCTCCCCCTTCAGCGCCGCAACGATCGCCTCGGCCGTCGAAAGCCCGATGCCAGGAACCTCGCGGATTTCGTCTACGGAGGCCCCCTGCAACCGTTTGACGGATCCGAAGCGCTTCAGCAAAGCCTGCTTGCGTGCCGATCCGAGCCCGCGAATCTCGTCAAGAGCGCTCTCTTTGACAGACTTTGCGCGTTTTGATCGATGGTAGGTGATGGCGAATCGGTGAGCCTCATCGCGCACCCTCTGTAGAAGATAGAGCCCCTCGCTGCTCCGGGGCAGGATGACAGGCTGATCGTCGCCGGGAAGCCAGACCTCTTCGAGCCGCTTGGCCAGCCCGCTGACCGAGACGTCGTCGACCCCGAGCTCGTCGAGCGCCCGCCGCGCCGCCGCCACCTGAGCCGGGCCACCGTCGACCACGACCAGATTGGGGGGATAGGCGAACCTGCGGGGCTTGCCCGTCTCAGGGTCGATGGGCTCGGGATCGAGCTCACCGCTCGCCGCCCGCTCCTCCACGTGGCGCTTGAACCGCCGGGAGATCACTTCGTAGATCGAGGCGACATCGCCCTGGCCTGCCGTGCCCCGGATCGCGAATCGGCGATACTCGCTCTTGCGGGCCAGGCCGTCCTCGAACACGACCATCGAGGCCACGACGTCGTCTCCCATCAGGTGGGAGACGTCGTAGCACTCGATGCGCAGCGGCGCCTGGTCGAGATCGAGGGCGTCGGCGATCTCCTGCAGCGCCCGGCTGCGGGTGGTGAGATCACTCGCCCTGCGCAGCTTGTGCTGGGCCAGCGACTCCTTGGCGTTGCGCCCGACGGTCTCCATCAGCGTCTTCTTGTCGCCACGCTGGGGCACCCGCACCTCGACCCTCGCGCCCCGCTGCTCGGTGAGGAGCTCGGCGACCGCGTCGACCTCGGGCGGAAGGGCCGCGACCAGGACCTCGCGGGGCACCGCCTCGGGAGCGGCCTCCCCGTACATCTGCAGCAAGAAGTGCTCCACCAGCTCACCCGGGGAGGACTCCTCCACCTTGTCGACGACCCACCCGCGCTGGCCTCGGATGCGGCCTCCGCGCACGTAGAAGACCTGGATGGCCGCCTCCAGCGGATCTTCGGCGAGCGCGACCACGTCGCAGTCGGTGCCCTCGCCGAGCACCACGGCCTGCTTCTCGAGGGCGCGCTGGAGTGCCTGGATGTCGTCGCGGAGCCGCGCGGCCCTCTCGAACTCCTCGGCGGAGGCGGCGTCGCGCATGGCGCGCTCCAGCCGCTTGATGAAGCGGGTGGTGTTGCCCGCCATGAAGTCACAGAAGTCCTCGGCGAGCGCGCGGTGCTCCTCCTCGCTCACCCTGCCGACGCAGGGGGCCGAGCACTTGTCGATATAGCCGAGCAGGCACGGCCGCCCGATCTGCCCGGCGCGCTTGAACACCCCCGCCGAGCAGGTGCGCACCGGGAACACACGGAGCAGAAGATCGACGGTCTCGCGGATCGCCCAGGCGTGGGAGTAGGGCCCGAAGTAACGCGTGCCCTTGCGCTTGGCGCCGCGCAGAACCTGCACCCGGGGGAAGGCGTCGCCCATCGTGACGGCCAGGAAGGGATAGGACTTGTCGTCCCGGTATTTGACGTTGAACCGGGGGTCGAACTCCTTGATCCAGGAGTATTCGAGCTGGAGAGCCTCGACCTCGGTGCCGACGACGGTCCAGTCGACGCCCTCGGCCGAGGTGAGCATCGTCTGGGTGCGCGGATGCAGGCCGGCGAAGTCGGCGAAGTAGGAGTTGAGGCGCTGCCGCAGGCTCTTGGCCTTGCCGACGTAGATGACCCGGCCGTGGGCGTCCCTGAAGCGGTAGACGCCCGGCGACTCGGGGATCGACCCCGGCTCGGGACGAAAACTCAGGGGGGTGTTCGCGGGTCTTGCCACACTGAAAGCCTATCCGGACCCGCCGACAGAATAGGGCGATCCAGCGACGCATAGGGGCGTGACAGAGGGGTGAAGATCCCTGCTCGGGCCCATGGGGCTCGGTGGACGATCTTCCGCTCGCGCCGCCGCGAGGTGATCGCGCCAGAGCGGGTCCCCGTGCGGTTCCGCCGCCCCGGCGTCCCCAGTCTCAACGCCCCGCGGCGGCGACCTGTCACGGCCTGCAGACCAGCGTTTCGCGGCCGGAGGCGGCCACCAGGATGAACCCGGGCACCTCGGGCAGGCCGCGGCCCAGCAGGCACCGCACGCCGTACCGGTCGGCGAGGGCCAGCCGCTCCTGCGGCGGGGTCGCGCCCGCGAACACGCGCCGCTGCGCCGCGCGGCGCTCCGCCTCGTCGGCCACGAACGGATAGGGGTAGGGCGGGGCGACCGCGCGTACCCCCCATCCCACGAGCATGCGCGTGGCGGCGGCGCGCCTGGCCATCACGACGTCGCCGTCACGCACGTACGGCCGGGCGAACCGGGCACGGTCGTCGGTCTTGCCGCCCGGCCAGTGCTTGATCACCGTGGCCGGGACCAGGCTCGCCTGAACGCGTGGCGGCAGCGCGCGGGCGATCCCCGGCGCCGCGCCCCACAGGCCGGCCACGCACGCCGTGGCCGCCACGGCGCCGTACGGCTTCCAGCCCGCCAGCCGGTCCCCCAGGCAGCGGGCCAGGGCGAGATGGGACATCAGCGCGATGACCGGGATGAGCCTGGTGAACTCGTACCGCCCGAGGAGAACCGCCACGATCACCACGGCCGTCCCGGCCACGAACCCCACGGCCAGCTCTCGCCCGAGCGGCAGCCGCACGCCGAGCCACAGGGCCGGTATCCCCGCCAGGACCAGCCAGTACTTCCAGAAGGCGTGCGCGACGAGGGTCGAGTGGATCCGCGAGAAGGCGGACCCCGCCTGAGCCAGCGCCGACATCTCGGCGTACGGCCAGAGCGCCGCGAGGGCGAGCGCGGCGAGGCCCGCGCACGCGAGCCCGAGCAGCCGTCCCCTGGTCCAGGCGCCGGGCCGGGCGAGCAGGAAGGCGGCGGCCACGAAGGCGGTCTCGGCGGCGGTGAAGGGGTGCACCAGCAGGATCAGCGCCGCCAGCACGACCAGGCGCACCAGGTCGGCCCGGCGGCCCTCCTCACGGAGGCGCAACAGGACCGCCAGGCACATCAGCATGAGCGCCAGGGCCGGCGTGGACGGATAGGGCTGGGTGAACGACAGCGAGGCCATCGGGAAGAACCCGCTCCACGCGAAGGGCCGCGTCCCCCAGAGCAGCAGGACGAAGACCACGGCGAGTACGGCCGTCGCCGTCCGGTCGCTGAGGCGGCGGCAGAACAGACGCAGCCCCCACAGCAGCAGCCCGGTGTTCGCCACGCCCGCCCACTCCAGGACGGCTTCCGGCGACCGGCCGGTCATCCGGGAGACGACGGCCAGAAGCAATGTGTACGGCGTGAAGTAGGGGCTCGGCACGTACCCGCCCACCAGCGGGTCCTCGGGCGCCAGCGGATGGTGGGCCAGGGCCCGCACCGTGGCCACGTGGAGATGCCAGTCACCGGTCCAGGCATGCCTGCTGACGACGAGCACCGACCAGGCCGACACGATTCCCGACAGCAGCAGATATCCCCCACCGCGCACCCGCATGGCTTCTCCCCCCACGAATGGGATCACATGCGTCCGGGAGGAGCTGTCCATCAGAGGTCAGTGTCCCGCAAACGTTCCAGCGCGAACGGGCGGGGGTGAAGGGCCGATGCCCTTCACCC
>NZ_JBFBIK010000112.1:8918-23886 GCF_040685555.1 Sphaerisporangium sp. NPDC088356 | reverse complement strand
GGCCGTACGACGACGTCGCGCGAGCCGTCGCCACGGCCGAGGCGGCGGTCAAGGACCTGAGCTGGCCCGAGGTGCTGGAGGCGCTCACCGCTCATCCCCGCATCGGCGAGCGGATGCGGGGGAGCGGCAGAGAGTCGCTCTGGTCGAGGCTGGAGCAGGCCGGGGTGGGCGGGTCGAGTCACGAGACGCGCGGTGAGCTGCTCAGGGGAAACATGATGTACGAGGAGCGGTTCGGGCACGTGTACCTGATCTGTGCCACGGGCCTGCCGGGGGAGGAGATGCTCGACCGCCTCAGGGACCGCCTGCGCAACGACCAGGACACCGAGCGGGCCGTCGTGCGGGAGGAGCTCGCCAAGATCACGTGCCTGCGGGTGAATAAGCTCCTCGCGGAGGGCGAGAACAGGGGCGAGGAGAGCGCATGACCCCGTCCAGGTCTGCTACCGGCGTCCACGCAGAGGAGGAGACGTGAGCCTGTCCACCCACGTGCTGGACTCCGGCAACGGCCGGCCGGCGGAGGGCGTGGCCGTGAGCCTGCGCCAGGGAGACCGCCTGGTCGGGAAGGGCGTGACCGACGAGGACGGCCGCCTGCGCGACTGGCTGCCCGAGGGGGAGCCGGGCCGGGGCGTGCATCGCCTGGTCTTCGAGACCGGCGCCTACTTCGCCCGGTCGGGCGTGACGGCGTTCTACCCGGAGGTCGTCGTGACCTTCGCCGTCGACGACCCGGAGGCGCACTATCACGTGCCGCTGCTGCTGAGCCCGTTCGCCTACTCGACCTACCGAGGGAGCTAGCGATGACCGTCGTCCTCGGACCCAACCGCTATGGCAAGGCGGAGACCCGCGTCGTCCGCGTCACCCGCGACGGCGAGGTCCACCACCTCAAGGACTGCAACGTCTCCATCTCGCTCGCCGGGGACATGGAGGACGTGCACAGGAGTGGCGGCAACGCCGCCGTGCTGCCGACCGACTCGCAGAAGAACACGGTCTACGCCTTCGCCAAGAAGCACGGCATCGGGCAGATCGAGGAGTTCGCCCTCCTGCTCGCCCGGCACTTCGTCGGCTCCCAGCCCACGATCCACCACGCCCGGGTGGAGGTGGAGGAGTACTCCTGGGAGCGCCGGGGGCCGCATTCGTTCGTGCGGTCGGGCACCGAGACGCGCACGTGCGTCGTCCACCACGACCGGGACGGCACCTCCACGGTGGTGTCCGGCCTGCGCGATCTCGTCGTGCTCAACTCGACGGGCTCGGAGTTCCACGGGTTCATCCAGGACGAGTACACCACGCTCCCTCCGGCCACCGACCGCGTCCTCGCCACCGCCGTGACCGCGCGCTGGCGCCATGCCGCGCCGCCCGATGATCTCAGCAATTCATACGATTTCGGGAAATCGTATGATGAAGTGCGGGGATGCCTGCTGGAAGCGTTCGCCGACACCTACAGCCTGTCCCTGCAGCAGACGCTCTTCGCCATGGGATCCCGCGTGCTGGCCACCCGCGACGAGGTCTGCGAGGTGCGGCTGGAACTGCCGAACAAGCACCACTTCCTGGTGGACCTCGCTCCCTTCGGCCTGGACAACGACAACGAGGTCTACTTCGCCGCCGATCGCCCGTACGGGCTGATCGAGGGCGCCGTGCTCCACGACGACGCGCCGGCCGCGGGCCCGGCCTGGGACTAGGGGAGTACCGATGGAATTCCTGCGACCGACCACCTGGAGCGAGGCGCTGGCCGCCAAGGCGGCCGTTCCGGACGCGGTGCCCATCCAGGGCGGCACCGACGTGATGGTGGAGATCAACTTCGACGTGCGCCGCCCTGTGGCGCTGCTGGACCTCAACCAGGTCACCGATCTCGCAGACTGGGAGCTCATGCTCGACGGACGGCTCCGCGTCGGCGCCGGCGTGCCGTACGCGCGGATCATCTCCGAGCTGGGGGACAGCCTCCCGGGCCTGGCCCAGGCCTCCCGCACGGTCGGCTCCCCGCAGATCCGCAACCGGGGGTCGGTCGGCGGCAACCTCGGCGCCGCCTCCCCGGCGGGCGACAGCCACCCGCCCCTGCTCGCCGGCGACGCGGTGATCGAGGTCGAGTCCGCGGCGCGGGGAACGCGCATGATCCCCGCCGCCGAGTTCTACCTCGGGGTGAAGCGCAGCGCGCTGGAGCCCGACGAGCTGATCCGCGCCTTTTGGATGGCGCCCGCCGAAGGCCCCCAGTACTTCTCCAAGGTCGGCACCCGCAACGCCATGGTCATCGCCGTGTGCTCCTTCGCCATTGCGCTGCACCCCGGGGAGCGCCGGGCGGGCACCGGGGTGGGCTCGGCCGCCCCGACCCCGCGCCGCGCCGTCGCCGCGGAGGAGTTCCTCGCGGCCGAGCTCGACTGGACCGGGTCCGCCGCCCTCGGCGCCGCGCTGCTGGCCCGGTTCGGCGAGCTGGCGGCCCAGGCGGCCTCACCCATCGACGACGTGCGGGGCACCGCCGACTACCGCCGCCACGCGGTCGCGGTGATGGCCCGTCGCACGCTGACCTGGGCCTGGAACGACTACCGCGAGAAGGTGGCGGCATGCGCGTGAACTTCACCGTCAACGGAAGGCCGGAGGCGGTCGACGGCGTCTGGGAGGGCGAGAGCCTGCTCTATGTCCTTCGGGAGCGGGTCGGCCTCCCCGGCGCCAAGAACGCCTGCGAGCAGGGCGAATGCGGCTCATGCACCGTCTACCTCGACGGCCGGCCAGTGTGCGCGTGCCTGGTCGCCGCGGGCCAGGCCGAGGGGCGCGAGGTGCGCACGGTCGAGGGGCTGGCCGAGGGGGACCGGCTCGACCCGATCCAGGAGGCCTTCGTCGAGTGCGGCGCCGTGCAGTGCGGCTTCTGCACGCCGGGCCTGCTGGTCCAGGCGCACGACCTGATCGAGCGCAACGCCGAGCCCACCGACGCCGAGATCCGCGAGGCCCTGGCGGGCAACCTGTGCCGGTGCACCGGGTACGAGAAGATCCTCGACGCGGTGCGGCTCGCCGCCGCCAGGAAGGCCGAGGTGGCGTGACGGTGGGCACCCTCATCGAGAACGTCGCGATCGCCCCGGTGGTCGGACCCGAGATCGGCCGAGGCTACATCCACGTCGAGGACGGCCGCATCGCCGCTCTCGGCGCGGGCCCGGCCCCCGACGTCCCCGGCGCCACCCGCGTCGACGGCACCGGCTGCCTGGCGACCCCCGGCCTGGTCAACACCCACCACCACCTCTACCAGTGGGCCTCCCAGGGCGTCGCCCAGGACGCCACGCTGTTCGAGTGGCTCAAGGCGCTCTACCAGGTGTGGGCCGCCATGGACGCCGAGGTCGTGAAGGGCGCGGCGACCGCCGGGCTCGGCTGGCTCGTGCTGTCGGGCTGCACCACGACCACCGACCACCACTACATCTTCCCCAAGGGCAGGGGCGACCTGTTCGCCGCCGAGATCGAGGCGGCCCGCGACCTCGGGCTCCGCTTCCACCCGTGCCGGGGGTCGATGGACCGGGGCGTCTCGCGGGGCGGCCTGCCCCCCGACGAGGTCGTCGAGGGGCTGGAGGAGATCCTCGCCGCCACCGCCGAGGCCGTCGACGCCTACCACGACCCCTCTCCGGGCTCCATGCTCCGGGTCGCCGTCGCGCCGTGCTCGCCGTTCTCGGTCAGCGCCGAGCTCATGACCGAGGCGGCGGCGCTCGCCCGCGACAAGGGCGTGCGCCTCCACACCCACCTGTGCGAGACGATCGACGAGGAGGAGCACTGCCTTGCGCAGATGGGCTGCACCCCGGTCGACTACATGGACAAGCTCGGCTGGCTCGGCCCCGACGTCTGGGTGGCCCACGCCGTCCACCTCCACGATCGCGACATCCGGCGCTTCGCCGACACCGGAACCGGCTCGGCCCACTGTCCGAGCTCCAACGGCCGCCTCGGGGCGGGCATCGCCCGCGTCTCCGAGATGCTGCGTGCCGGGGCCGTCGTCGGCCTCGGCGTCGACGGCAGCGCCTCCAGCGAGCTCACGCCCCTCGCGGGCGAGATGCGGCAGGCCCTGCTGTCCCAGCGCGCGATGTACGGGCCGGCGGCGCTCACCGCCCGCCAGGCGCTCGAGATGGGCACCCTGGGCGGCGCCCGGTGCCTCGGGCGGCAGGACGAGATCGGCTCGCTGGAGCCCGGGAAGCTGGCCGACATCGTCCTGTGGCGGGTCGACGGCTTCGCGGCCGCGGTCGAGGACCCGGTGTGCGCGCTGGTCTTCGGCGCGACGCCGCCCGTGGCCCGCGTGCTCGTCGGAGGCCGGACGGTGGTGGAGGACGGCGAGCTGCGCACCGTGTCGCACGACGCCGCGGGGCGGGCCGGCGCCGACGCCCACCGCCGCCTGGCCCGGCTCGCCGCCGACAAGGGATTCAGCGTGAACAAGGAGGTCGGCGCGTGAGGTCGGGACATGTGCCCTCGAACGTCCTGATGTCAGGGCATGCCCGCCCGGAGGTCCGCGCGTGACGCCGGGGCACGTGCTGGTCGCGCCGGACAAGTTCAAGGGCTCGCTCAGCGCCGTCGAGGTCGCCGGCCGGGTGGCGGCGGGCCTGCGCGCCGCCCAGCCGGACGTGACGGTCGTGACCATGCCCGTCGCCGACGGCGGGGACGGCACCGTGGAGGCCGCCGTCGCCTGCGGGTTCCACCGTGTCGAGGCCCTCGTGTCCGGCCCCACCGGCGAGCCGGTGACCGCCGCGTACGGCTTCCTGGACGGTGTGGCGGTGGTCGAGCTCGCCGAGGCGTCCGGACTGCACCGGCTCCCGGGCGGGCGGCTCGCGCCGCTGACGGCAGGGAGCGACGGCACCGGCGACCTGATCGCGGCGGCCCTGCGCCAGGGCCCCCGGGAGGTGGTGCTCGGCCTCGGCGGCAGCGCGTGCACCGACGGCGGCTCCGGCATGATGCGCGCGCTCGGCGTGCGCCTGCTGGACGCGCGCGGCCGCGACCTGCCCCCGGGAGGCGGAGCCCTGGCCGGCCTGCACTCGCTGGACCTCTCGGGGTTCACAAGGCCCGCCGGCACGGCGTTCGTCGTCGCCAGCGACGTGGACAACCCGCTGCTCGGCCCCGAGGGCGCGGCGGCGGTCTACGGCCCCCAAAAGGGGGCGGGCCCGGACGAGCTGCCGAGGCTGGAGGAGGGCCTGGCCCGCTGGGCCGAGATCGCCGAGCGCGACCTCGGCGTACGGGCGCGCGACACCCCGGGCGCGGGGGCGGCGGGTGGCGTCGGGTTCGCGGCCATGGCGTTCCTCGGCGCCGGGATCAGGCCCGGCATCCGCCTCCTGCTCGACCTGCTCGGTTTCTCCGCCCGGCTCTCCGGCGCGCGGCTCGTGATCACGGGGGAGGGCTCGCTCGACGGCCAGACCCTGCGCGGCAAGGCCCCGGCGGGGGTGGCGTCGGCCGCCGCCGAGGCGGGGGTGCCCGTGGTCGCCGTGTGCGGCCGGCGCGCGCTGACCGGCGAGCAACTGCGCGCGGCGGGCATCCAGGCGGCGTTCGCGCTGACCGACATCGAGGACGACGTGCTGCGGTGCATGCGAGAGGCCGGTCCGCTCCTGGAGCGGCTCGCCGCCAACCTGGCCGCCGAATGGCTTCCCCAGTCACCCGTCCACGCCCATGACTGATCACCCGGTGATGCGATGCCCGGACGGAGGCCTGTGAGCGACTTCGAACTGGTGGTGAGGTCCCGGCGGGCGGTGCTGCCCGGCGGCGAGCGCCCGCTGGCGGTGGCCGTGCGGGACGGCGCGATCGCGGCGCTCCTGCCCTACGACGACCCGGCGCCCGCGGCCGAACAGGTCGATCTCGGCGAGGTGTGCCTGCTGCCCGGCCTGGTGGACACCCACGTCCACGTCAACGAGCCCGGCCGCACCGAGTGGGAGGGGTTCGCCACCGCCACCAGGGCGGCGGCGGCCGGAGGCGTGACGACGATCGTCGACATGCCGCTCAACTCGCTGCCGCCGACCGTGAACGCCGGTGCTCTCGCGGTAAAGCGGGCGGCGGCGGCCGGTCAGTGCGCCGTCGACGTCGGCTTCTGGGGCGGCGCGATCCCAGGGAACGCGTCCGAGCTGCGCGCGCTGCACGAGGCGGGTGTGTACGGCTTCAAGTGCTTCCTGTCGCCGTCCGGGGTGGAGGAGTTCCCGCCGCTGGACGCCGGCGGCCTGCGTACGGCGCTGCGCGAGGTGGCCGCCTTCGACGGGCTCATGGTGGTGCACGCGGAGGACCCCGCGCTGCTCACCGAGCCGCTCGGTCCGACATATCCGGAATTTCTTGACTCGCGGCCGGGGGAGTCTGAGCGCCGGGCCGTCGAGCGGGTCATCGCCGTCGCCCGCGAGACCGGCGCGCGCGTCCACATCCTGCACGTGTCCTCGGCCTCCTGCCTCGAACCGCTGGACGCCGCCCAGCGTGACGGGGTGCCGATCACCGCCGAGACCTGCCCCCACTACCTCACGCTCACCGCCGGGCAGGTGCGCGGACCCGAGTACAAGTGCTGCCCCCCGATCAGGGACGGGGGCAACCGCGACGAGCTGTGGAAGGGCCTGGCGGCGGGCGTGATCAGCTGCGTCGTGTCCGACCACTCGCCGTCGACCCCCGATCTGAAGGTGCCCGACTTCGCCGCCGCCTGGGGAGGGATCTCCTCGCTGCAGATCGGCCTGCCCGCCGTGTGGACCGAGGCCCGTTCGCGCGGGTACGGGCTGCCGCGCGTCGTCGACTGGATGTCCGCGCGACCGGCGGCGCTGGCCGGGCTGTCCGCCAAGGGCGGCATCGCCGTGGGCGGGGACGCCGACCTGGTGGCCTTCGACGACACGGCCGAGTTCACCGTCGATGCCCGGGACCTGCGCCACCGCAACCCGGTGACCCCGTACCACGGCCGCACGCTGACCGGGGTGGTACGCACCACCTGGCTGCGCGGCCGGGCCGTGACCGACACCGTCCCACCCTTTGGAGTGCTTCTTTGAACGACCTTCACCCGATCCCCGCGGGCGGTGCCGGTGAGTGACGTCACGCGCCTGCCCGACCTGGCGCTGCGTACGTGCGGCGGCTCCGTCGTGGCGGCGAGCGACGAGTCCTTCGCCGAGCGGCAGGCGCTGATCAGGCCGGGCGCCCCCGCGTTCCAGCCCGGCACCTTCGGCGCCAGAGGCCAGGTCTACGACGGCTGGGAGACCCGGCGGCGGCGCGAGCCCGGCCACGACTGGGCGATGGTGCGGCTCGGCATGCCCGGCGTCATCAGGGGCGTGGTGGTCGACACCGCGTGGTTCACCGGCAACTACCCGCCCTTCGCCTCCGTGGAGGCGTGCGAGGTCGACGGCTACCCCTCGGTGGCCGAGCTCCAGGAGGCCGAGTGGGTGGAGATCGTGCCGAAGAGCCCCCTGGGCGGGGACGCCTCGCACGAGTTCACCGTCGGCGACGGCCGCCGGTTCACCCACGTACGGCTGAACATCTTCCCCGACGGCGGGGTCTCGCGGCTGCGCGTCCACGGCGAGGTGGTGCCCGGCCTCGCGCTGTACGAGGGCATGACCGTGGACCTCGCCGCCCTGGAGAACGGCGCCGTGGTCACCGGCTGCTCGGACGAGTTCTACTCCTCGCCGGCGAACGTCATCGCCCCCGGGCTGCCCCGGCACCAGGCCGAGGGATGGGAGACGGCCCGCCGCCGCGACGGCGGCAACGACTGGCTGGTCGTACGGCTGGCGGTGCCGGGCGTCGCGCGCGTCGCCGAGCTGGACACCACCAACCTGGTGTACAACGCCCCGGGCGCGGCCTGCCTGATGGGCGCGGACGTCCGCGGCGGGCCGCCGGGGGAGGACGCCGAGTGGTTCGAGCTGCTTCCCCGCACCCGGCTCCAGCCGGACACCCGCCACAGGTTCCGCCTGCCCGGTGACCGAGTGGCGACGCACGTACGCCTCGACATCTACCCCGACGGCGGGATGGGCCGCCTCCGCCTCCACGGCACGCCTCACGGCCGGTAGGACGGCTCCCTCACTCCGAGAGACCGCCCGAGCGCGGGGTCAGTGCCAGATCGTGATGCGGGTGCCCGCCGGGGCCTGGCCCAAAGGGTTCTCGGCGACCACCGAGCCCGCGCCCGCGATCCTGCGCACCCGCACCTTGAAACCGGCCGCGCGGAGCTCGCGGGTGGCGTCCCCGACGTTCTTGAACCGGACGTCGGGGATGGCCACCAGCGCCTGGCCCGGCTGGACGTTGTCGGGGTTCTCCCAGGGCCAGTGGAAGCCGGTGTCCGGCCCCTTGGAGCAGGTGAGCTGCACGCCCTGCCCTGCCGTGACCTCGGCGCGCGCGGCCGGGTCCTGGGCGATGATCGTACCCGGCTGGGCGTTGTCGGTCTGCTGCACGATCGTGGGGTTGAACCCCTTCTGCCGCAGGAACGCCTCGGCCTGGTCGCACTGCATCTCGCTGACGTCGGGCATGAGCTGCCCGGCGCTCAGCACGAGCTGCACCCGGCTGCCCTCCTTGACCTTGGTGCCGACCTGCGGGTTCGTACGCAGCACGAGGCCGCGCTGCACGGTGTCGCTGGGCACCCGGCTGACGGTGCCTGCGGTGAGGCCGGCGTCGGAGATCTTGGCCCGGGCATCGGCCTCGGACAGGTTGACGACGTTCGGCACCGCGATCTTGACGGGTCCGGCGGAGGGGATCAGCGTGATCCTCGACTGGGCGAGCACTTCCTTGCCCGGCTCGGGGTCGGTGCGCAGGACCTTGTCCTCGGCCACTTCCTTGTCGTGCTCGGGCGTACCGATCTTGACCTCGAAGCCCTGCTTCTCGGCCTCGGACTTGGCGATCGTGACGTTCAGCCCGGCCAGGTCGGGGATCTTGGTGTAGCGGCCCTCGGAGAACCACCAGCCCGTGCCCCCGATCGCGCCGATCATCAAGATCGCCAGCGCGACGATGAACCAGTTGGGCCGGAAACCCGAGCGCTTCGGGCGTTCGGCCACCGCGGCCCTGACCGCCGGGGCGGTGAGCATCTCGGTCTGCGAGTGGATCAGGGTCGGGTTCGCGGGCGGGGCGCCCATCTGGTGCGCGGCCGCCGGCCCCGGGGCGGCGGCCCCGGTGGGCGGGCGCTGCGGTCCCATGTCGCGCGGCAGCACGCGGTGGGCGTCCACGGCCGCGACGAGCAGCGCGGTGGCGTCGGCCGGCCGCCGGTTCTGGTCGCGGTCGGTCGCCGAGAGCACCAGCGTGTCGAGCACGGGCGGGATGTCCCCCGCCAGCGAGGACGGCGCGGGCACCCGGTCGTGGACGTGCCTGTAGGCCACCGACATGGGGTTGTCGCCCTGGTAGGGCTGGTGCCCGGTCAGCAGCTCGAACAGCATGACCCCGGCGGCGTAGACGTCGCTGCGCGCGTCGGCGACCCCTGCGGTGACCTGCTCGGGCGACATGTAGGCGATCGTGCCGATCATGACGCCGGTGCGGGTCTGGTTGCCCGCCTCGATGGCCCGGGCCAGCCCGAAGTCGACGACCTTGACCCGGCCGTCGTCGGTCAGCAGGACGTTCTCGGGCTTGACGTCCCGGTGGACCATGCCCGCCTGGTGGGCCGCGCCGAGCGCGGCCAGCACCGGGATCATGATCTCCAGGGCCTCGCGGGCCGGCAGGCGCTTCCTCTCGCGGAGCACGTCGCGCAGGGTGCGCCCCGGGACGTACTCCATCGAGAGGTAGACGTGGTCTCCGTCGGTGCCCTGGTCGAAGACGTGCACCACGTTGGGGTGCGACAGGCTGGCCACCGACTTGGCCTCGCCGATGAATCGCCGCACGAAGTCGGGGTCCTCGGCCAGCGATCGGTGCATCACCTTCAGAGCCACCGTGCGGTCGAGCCGGATGTCCAGGGCCAGGTAGACGGCGGCCATGCCACCCCGGGCGATCCGGGACTCAACGCGATAGCGCCCGTCCAGCAGCCGCCCTACAAGGGGGTCCGCAACCGTCGTGTCCACGGGAGTGAGTTTACGGGCGGTTTGCCAGGGGCAGGGCAAGCACATCCCAAACCGATGCCGACATGTTTTCCCGTCACGAAGGGGTTGATGGCTCTGCGCCGGCCGGTTCGATGGCCGGCGAGGACGCCTCAGCGTACCGGCGGCGGGGGATCCTGCCCGCTAGGCGCGCCCTGCGGCCCGCGGTGACGGCGTCCCGCATCGCCGCCGCCATCAGTCCCGGCCTGCGGGCCCGCGTCACCGCGCTGGCGAGCAGGACGGCGTCGCATCCGAGCTCCATCGCCAGGGCCGCGTCGCTCGCCGTGCCGATGCCGGCGTCCAGGATGACGGGAACGCCCGCCGCCTCCACGATGAGCTCGATGTTGTGCGGGTTGCGGATCCCGAGCCCCGAGCCGATGGGCGCGCCCAGGGGCATCACGGCCGCGCACCCCGCCTGCTCCAGCCGCCGCGCGAGCGCCGGGTCGTCCCCGATGTAGGGCAGCACCACGAACCCGTCGGCCACCAGCCGCTCGGCCGCGTCGAAGGTCTCGATCGGGTCCGGCAGCAGGGTGCGCTCGTCGTTGATGACCTCCAGCTTCACCCAGTCGGTGCCGAGCGCCTCGCGGGCCAGCCGCGCGGTCAGCACCGCCTCGCCTGCCGTGAAGCAGCCCGCGGTGTTGGGCAGCACCCGCACGCCCCGGTCGCGCAGGACGTCGAGCACCGACCCCCTGGAGGCCGGGTCCAGCCGCCGCATGGCTACCGTGGTGATCTCGGTGCCGGACGCGGCCAGCGCCTGGTCCAGCACCTCCAGGGACGGGGCGCCGCCCGTTCCCATGATCAGACGCGAGCCGAACTTCTCGCCGCCGAGGATCAGCGTGTCGTCCATGGGGTCCGCGTCCCGCTCGCCGGCGACTCTGATGGGGGTCTCCTCGCGCTCGTCAGCCACCCTGCACCGCCGTCAGGACCTCGACGCGGTCGTTCTCGCCGAGCGGGGTCGACTGCCACGCGCCCCGCCGTACGACCTCGTCGTTCAGCGCGACCGCGACCCCGGCCACGGCCGAGGTCAGCGTCTGTATGGCCTGCGCCACGGTGGTCCCGGGGGGCAGGTCGTGGGGGGCGCCGTTGATCGTCACTCTCATCGCGCTTCCGGGGCGGCAGACCCCGGCCGGCCGCCGGGGTAGGAGCCCCGTTCCTCCTTCGTCCATCGGTGGGGGTCGGTGGTGTCCTGGTGCCGTGCCCCGCCGAACCGCAGGGGCGAGCAGATCGCCGTGAAGGACGGGCCGGGCCGTCCCGCCGGATCGTGGCAGGGAGGCAGGACGGGGCCGAGGTCGTCGCCCAGGGCCAGTTCCCCGGCGACGAGATCGGCGGTCAGGGGAGAGAGCAGGACGCCGCCACGGTGGTGGCCGGTGGCCAGCACGAGCCCCGCCAGGGCCGTCCGCCCGATGACCGGGAGGTTGTCGGGGGTCCCCGGACGCAGGCCGGCGGACAGGTCGGTCACCTCCAGCTCGGTGATGCCCGGTACGAGCTCGCGCGCGTCGCGCAGCAGCTCCCACAGGGCCCCGGCGGTCACGCGGGTGTCGAACCCCATCTCCTCCTGCGTGGCGCCGAGCACGATCTCCCCGTCGCCGCGCGGCACCATGTACGCGCTGGACCCGTGGACCACCCCGCGCACGCAGCGGCCGAGGAACCCCGGAGCGCCGCGCAGCCGCATGATCTGGCCCTTGACCGGGCGCACCGGCGGCAGGACCTCCGGGGGCAGGCCGTCCAACGATCCCGACCACGCCCCGGCGGCCAGGACGACCCGGTCCGCGGCGATCGCCCCGCCTCGCGCCAGCCGTACCCCGCGCACCGCGTCACCCTCGACGGCGAAGCCCGTGACGCGGTCGGCCACCACGCCGACGCCCCGCCGCGACAGCGCGGCGAGCAGCGCGGCCGTCACCCGGCGCGGATCCACCCAGGCGTCTCCCGGCGCGAGGACGCCGCCACGGACCGAAGGGGCGAGCATCGGCTCGGCGCGGCGGCACTCGCGTCCCGTCAGGCGTTCCACCGGGAGCGACAGCTTCTCCATGAAGCCGGCCAGCTCGCCGAGCGCCGCGAGGTCGTCCGCGCCGAAGGCGACGTCCAGGGTGCCGTCGGTGCGGTGGTCGACGTCCATCCCCGCCTCGCCGGACAGCTCGGCGGCGAAGCCGGGCCACAGGGCGAGGGACGCGAGGCCCAGCCGCAGCAGGGGCTCCTCGGTGTAGGTGACCTCGCTCACCGGGGCGAGCATCCCGGCCGCCGCGTGTGAGGCGCCCGACCCGGGCGCCGGGTCGACCACGGTCACGGCGTGCCCGCGCTGGGCGGCGCGCCAGGCGACCGACAGGCCGACCACGCCCCCGCCCACGACGATCACGTCCGCGTGCGGCGCCTTCCCGTACGGCCCGCCGGTGCGCGGCGCCTCGGACGGTGGGCCGGAGTGTGGCGTCTTTTCGGCCGACGGCACCACGACATCTCGCACATTCGGCATGTCCACCAAGGTCCCGCTCCCTTCGCCGGCATGATCCGGATCAGGTCTCTAGCGGTCGAGGGCCGTGAGCCCTCCTCTCAGCCCGGTCTCGCCGGACTCCCGCGCGTGCTGACGGCACCAGCCTATTCCTGCCTCCATACGGCTTGCGCACCCGCTTGAGTGTTCTCATCACTGGCTGTGTGCGATAGTGAGCCAATTCGTTACCAAATCGCCGTTGGCGAGTTACCCGGCTGGCCGCTTAGGGTCAGGATGTGAATCATGTCGTGGTGGTCGGAGCCGGACTGGCCGGCGTACGGAGTGTCGAGGCGCTGCGGGCGCGCGGTTACCGAGGGCGCGTCACTCTGGTCGGAGATGAGAACCATCGCCCCTACGATCGTCCACCCTTGTCGAAGGCCGTGCTGCTCGGCGACCTGGACTCCACGGTCGTCGACTCCGACCTCGGCGCCCTCGACGTCGACCTGCGCACCAGCGTGTCGGCCAAGGGCCTGCGCCAGGGCGCGCTCGAGACCACAGAGGGCGAGCTCGAGTACGACGGCCTGATCATCGCCACCGGCGCCTCGCCCATCAGGCTGCGCGGCGAGGGCACCCAGCACGTGCTCCGCACCATCGACGACGCCCTCGCCCTGCGCGAACTGCTGGTCCCCAAGGCCCACGTGGTGGTCGTCGGCGCGGGCTGGATCGGCGCCGAGGTCGCCACGGCGGCGCGCCGCGCCGGGTGCGCGGTGACCGTCGTCGAGGCCGCCCAGTCGCCGCTCGCCGTAGCCCTCGGCACCGAGGTCGGCGGGCGCACCGTGCCCTGGTACGCCGAGGCCGGCATCGACCTCAGGCTCGGCACGATGGTCGGCTCGGTCGACCCGGGCGGCCTGACCATGATGGACGGCTCATGGATCCCCGCCGACGTGGTGGTGACCGGCGTCGGCGTGCGCCCCACCGTCGGGTGGCTCGCGGGCTCCGGCGTCGAGATCGACAACGGCGTCTTGGTCGACGAGCACCTGCGCACCTCGATGGAGGGCATCGTGGCGGTCGGCGACTGCGCGAACTGGTGGTCGCGCCGCTTCGGCCGCCGCATGCGGGTCGAGCACTGGGACACCGCGCTGAACGCCCCCGAGACCGCGGTGGCCACGCTCCTCGGCGAGACCGCCGTCTACGACCCGGTTCCCTATTTCTGGTCCGAGCAGTTCGGCCGCATGCTGCAGTACGCCGGCCACCACGACGGCGCCCGGCTGGTCCTGCGCGGCGACCCGGCGACCGACCGCAAGTGGGCGGCGTGCTGGCTGACCGACGACCACCGGCTGGCCGCTATCCTTACGGTCGACCGTCCCCGTGACCTGGTGCAGGGCCGCCGCATCGTCGAGGGCGGGCAAAGGCTCGATGTGGATCGCGCGATGGACCCCTCGGTACCCTTGCGCGACTGCTTGTGACCCCCTGCGGGGTGTTTGAGAAGAGGCGCGACGTGGTAGTTGTGGTTCCGTGACGCTTTCTGTTGCGCAGATCGACCGGGAAACCGACCAGTTGGTGGGAGAGTGGCTCCCCCTCACGGAAGTGGGCAGGCGGCTCGGGCTGAGTGCCGGGCGTGCCAAGCAGCTTCTCAAGGACAAAAGGCTCATCGGTGTCCGGCGGGGCGGCTCCGAGCCCGAGGTCCCCGCCGCCTTCATCGCCGCGGACGACGTGGTGAAGGGCCTGCCAGGCACGTTGACGGTCCTGTCCGACGCGGGCTACGACGACGTCGAGGCCCTGCGGTGGCTGTTCACCGCCGACGACTCCCTGCCGGGGGCTCCGATCGACGCGATCGCCGCGGGCCGCCACACCGAGGTGAAGAGGCGTGCCCAGGCGCTCGGTTTCTGACACCAGGCTCTACCTCTGCACCGACGGGCGCCGCCGCCAGGGCGACCTCGACCAGTTCCTCGACGCCGTCCTCGCGGGCGGCGTGGACATCGTCCAGTTGCGCGAGAAGGGCCTGGAGGCCCGCGAGGAGCTCGCGCTCCTTGAGGTGTTCCGCGCTGCCTGCGACAGGCACGGGGCCCTGCTCGCGGTCAACGACAGGGCCGACATCGCCTACGCCGCGCGCCCCGACGTGCTGCACCTCGGGCAGGACGACCTTCCCGTGGCCGTGGCGCGCCAGATGCTCGGGCCGGACATCCTGATCGGGCGGTCCACCCACAGCGACGCGGAGGCCACCGCGGCGGCGGTCGAGGAAGGCGTCGACTACTTCTGCTGCGGGCCGGTCTGGCCGACGCCGACCAAGCCCGGGCGCTTCGCGCCGGGGCCCGGCCTGCTGAAGCACGCCGCGGGGCTGCGCACCGACCGGCCCTGGTTCGGCATCGGCGGCATCGACCTCGCCACGCTGGACGAGGTCATGTCGTACGGCGTGACGCGCGTCGTGGTCGTGCGGGCCATCACCGAGGCCGACGACCCGGGCGCCGCCGCCGCCGAGTTCGCCCGCCGCCTCTCCGCGCCCTGACCCGGGCCCGGCTCCGGTAGTTCGGGTCCGCGGTAGTTCGGGTCCGCGGTGGCTCGGGTCCGCGGTAGTTCGGGTCCGCGGTGGCTCGGGTCCGCGGTAGTTCGGGTC
>NZ_JBFBIK010000112.1:0-8819 GCF_040685555.1 Sphaerisporangium sp. NPDC088356 | reverse complement strand
CCGCGGTAGTTCGGGTCCGCGGTGGCTCAGCTCCGGCGCGAGGTGGCGGCCACCGCCAGCTCGGCGAGGGCGTCGCGGGCCTCGCCCGTGATCGGCGCGCGCTCCAGCGAGCTCAGCGCGTCGTCGAGGTAACGCTTGATCATCTCCTCGCTCGCCGTCAGGGCCCCGGTCTCCTCGATGATCTCGCGGAGCCGCTCGACGCCGCCCGCGTCGAGCCCAGGGTCCCCGAGCAGCCTGCGGACCTCGGCGGCCTGACCGTCGGACGCGGCCGAGAGGGTGCGGGCGATCAGCATCGTGCGCTTGCCCTCGCGCAGGTCGTCGCCCGCGGGCTTGCCGGTCTCCGCGGGGTCGCCGAACACGCCGAGGACGTCGTCGCGGAGCTGGAAGGCGATGCCGACCTTCTGGCCGTACTCCACGCACAGCCGGTCGAGCCACGGCTCCTGGCCGCGCGTGGCGAGCAGCAGGCCGAGACGCAGGGGTTGCTCCACGGAGTACTTGCCGCTCTTGTGCAGGGCGACCCTCAGCGCGCTGTCGAAGGTGTTGTTCCCGTGTGCCTGCTCCAGCAGGTCGAGGTACTGCCCGCACATCAGCTCCGTGCGCATGAGGTCGTGCACCGGTTCGGCGGCGGCGAGCGCCTCGGCCGGCAGGCCGCTCGTACGCCACATCTCGCTCGACCAGACCAGCAGCAGGCTGCCCAGGAGCACCGCCGCGCCCTCGCCGAACTGCACGGCCGAACCCCGCCAGCCCGACTCCTGGTGCATGGCCTGGAACCGCCGGTGCGCCGCGGGCTTTCCGCGGCGCAGATCGCTGGCGTCCATCACGTCGTCGTGGATCAGCGCGCTCGCCTGGAGCAGCTCCAGCGACGCCGCGGCGGTGTAGATCGCCGCGTCCTCCTCCCCGCCCGCGCCACGCCAGCCCCAGTAGCAGAACGCCGGACGCAGCCGCTTGCCGCCCGCAAGGAAGTCCTCCGCGGTCGTCATCAGAGGGCTCAGCTCGGGGCCGCTGACCAAGGGACGCTGCCGGTCGACGAACATCCGAAGGCGGCGGTCCACCTCGGAGCGGAAGGCATCCGACAGGGCGAAGGAAGTGGTCATGCTCTGAGATTAACGGCCGCACGAGAGCACCCCGATTTCCCGTCCCCGGTGTGACCTACGTCATGCAGGAGCGGAGGGTCGTGAACGCGAGGAAGAGTGGCCGGCGTGCGAGGTCGCGGGGCCCGGCAGGACGTCGCACAAGACCCGCGAGCCCTCGTGGCCCCTGTGCGACGCCGGTCGAGGAGCGCACGTTCACCAGCGGTGCGGGCCGGACCGGACCTGTAGCCTTGGAACCATGGCTCTGGGTCGTCCTTCATACATGCCCGACCGCGTTCCCACCGTCCGGGAACTACTCGCCTCCGGGGGCCGGTCGTTCTCTTTCGAGTTCATGCCGCCCAAGACCGATGAGGGGGAGCGGCAGCTGTGGCGCGCGATCCGCGAGCTTGAGGCACTGCGCCCCACGTTCGTCTCCGTGACGTACGGCGCGGGAGGCTCCACCCGCGACCGCACCGTCGAGATCGTCGAGCGGCTCGCCCACGAGACGACGCTCACGCCGGTCGCCCACTTCACCGCCGTGGACCACTCGATCCGCGAGCTGCGCCACCTGGTCGGCAGGTTCGCCGGGGCGGGCGTGCGCAACATCCTCGCCGTGCGGGGCGACCCCCGTGGCAGTGACCCGCTGGCCGAGTGGATCAAGCATCCCGAGGGCGTGCTGTACGCCGAGGATCTCGTGCGCCTCATCCGCCAGGCGGGCGACTTCTGCGTGGGGGTGGCCGCCTTCCCCTACCGCCATCCGAGGTCGCCGTCGATCGAGTCCGACACCGACTACTTCGTGCGGAAGTGCCGGGCCGGAGCCGACTACGCCATCACGCAGATGTTCTTCAGGGCCGACGAGTATCTCCGGCTGCGCGACCGGGTGGCGGCCCAGGGCTGCGACACGCCGATCATCCCCGGCATCATGCCGGTGACCCAGATGAGCACGATCGCGCGATCGGAGCAGCTGTCGGGCGCCCCCTTCCCGCCTGAGGTGGCCGAGCGCTTCGCGGCGGTCGCCGACGACCCGGCCGCGGTGCGCCGCCTCGGCATCGAGCACGCCGCCGAGCTGTGCCAGACGCTTCTCGACGAGGGAGCGCCGGGCATCCACTTCATCACCTTCAACAGGTCGAGCGCGACCCGCGAGGTCTACCAGGCCCTTGTGCCGTCCCCCGCCCCCGTTCCCGCCGGCCAGCCCTAGGCCAGGGGGCGGAGGGGGAGCATGCTGCCGACGATCGCGTAGTGCTCGTAGCCGCCGGGGAAGACGAACTTGCTCATGAGGTCGACGAAGCCGAGCCGGTGGTAAAGGTGGCGTGCGGCGGTGGGCTGGTCATGGGTCGACAGCACGGCGGTGCTCTCGGGCCTGCCCTCGCACAGGCCCTGCACCAGCCGGCGGCCGATGCCCTTGCCCTGGTAGCCGGGGTGCACGTGGATCTCGGCGATCTCGAAGGCGTTCCCGAACCAACCGGCGGAGACGGGCGGGCCCGACCGCTCCTCAAGCGCGCGGCGCACGACGTCGTGCCACCACTGGCCGGGCATGCCATGAAAGCCGTACCCGAAACCGACCGCGGCGCCGTCCGTGTTCTCGGCGAACAGACAGGTGAAGTCAGGAAATGTCGCGTGATTGCGCATGATGCCCTGTCGACCTGAGAGCTGATCGACCGGTGGGCGCATCGCCGCCGTGTAGATGTCGATCACGATGTCCAGCGCGGAGACGAACCCCTCGGGACCGGCGCGTCGCAGTTCGATCACTCATCGCACACTAGCAGGGCGCCGATCACCCGGCGGTCGAACGTGGGCGAGACCGATCTTCATGGCGTTTTCCCGACATTTAGTCGCGCCCCTCGCTCGGACGGCGTACGCAGGTCGGGCCCGAAGGCGCCGGTTCGCACGCCGGCCGCGGCGCCCTACTCCACCTCGACCGGGGTGCCGCCGGTGATGCGGACGAGCTCGTCGAAGGTCGTCGGGAAGACGGTGTGCGAGTGGCCGGCCGCGGCCCACACGACCGCGTGCTTGCCCAGCCAGGTGTCCACCAGCGTGCGGATGGGCGCGGGATGGCCGACCGGGGCCACCCCGCCGATGGTCTGACCCGTGGCGGCCTTCACGAACTCCGGAGAGGCCCGCTTGACCCGGGAGACGCCGACGAGCTTCGCGACCAGCCCGGTGTCGACCCGGTGCGCGCCGCTGGTGAGCACCAGCAGCGGCTCCCCGTCGGCGTCGAAGATCAGGCTGTTGGCGATCGCGCCGACCTCGCACCCGACCTGGGCGGCGGCCGACGCCGCGGTGGGGGCGGAGTCGGTGAGCACGACCACCTCACCGGTCGCGCCGGCCTCCCGCAGAGCGTCGGAGACCTTGATCACGCTGGGATGCGACTTTTCTGGCACGTGGACACTCTAAACACCCTGACCCGCGTGGGCGATCGGAGATCTAGGGCGCGGACCCCTGGCTTCAGCCATGGGGGTAAGCCCTTCTCTCGAATCTTTGAGCGGTAGATGGGCTCCTTTTGTATATTGGCCGATGTGGCTGTGACCTTGCGTAGGAACAGCAACATCGCCTTCCTGTGCGCCTTTCAGGTGGTGTGGTGCCCCAAGTACCGCAGGCGGGTGCTGGGTGGACGGATCGAAGAGCGACTCAAGCAGCTCATCGGCGAGGTGATCGAGGAGAAAGGGGCGTGGCTGGTAGAACTGGAAGTCATGCCCGATCACGTGCACCTGCTGGTCGAGGTGGACCCCCAGTTCGGGATTCACAAGCTGGTCAAGGCCATCAAGGGCCGCTCCTCCCGCGTTCTGCGCCAGGAGTTCCCGAGTTTGACCTCCAAGCTTCCGACGCTGTGGATCAACTCCTACTTCGTGGCCACGGTCGGCGGGGCGCCCCTGGATGTCGTTAAGGGGTACGTCGAGAACCAGAAGAACCGGTGATCGGTGATGCTAACCGGACGCAGGTACCGCCTGGACTTCACCCCCGAGCAGGGTGATTTCGCCGAGCGGATCGGCGGAGCATGCCGCAGCGTGTGGAACACCGCTTTGGAGCAGCGCCGCATCTACCGGCGGCGCGGTGCGTTCATCGGCTACCACCGACAGGCCCGGCAGCTTGTGGAGGCCAAGGGCGAGTTCGAGTGGCTGGCCGAGGTGCCCGGCCACTGCCTTCAGCAGACATTGATCGACCTTGATCAGGCGTGTGCCCGGCACGGCACGTGGAAGGTCCGCTGGAAGTCCAAGGCCGGCAACCTGCCGTCGTTCCGCTTTCCCGAGGGCGGGAAGATCGCCATCGAGCGGTTGAACCGGCGCTGGGCACAGGCGAAACTGCCCAAGCTCGGCTGGGTCCGCTTCCGCATCACCCGCCCGCTCGGCGGCAAGGTCAAGAACGCCACCGTGTCCCGCGACGGCGGCCACTGGTACATCAGCTTCCTCGTCGAGGACGCGATCACCCCGCCTGAGCGGCACGCGAACCCCGGCACCGGGGTGGGAATCGACCGGGGGGTGGTCAAGGTCGTGACCCGCTCGGACGGACGCTTCCACCACCAGGTGTTCGCCCGCGGGCGGGAAGTTGAGCACGCCAAGAAGCTCCAGCGGGACTTCGCCCGGACCCAGAAGGGATCGGCCCGGCGCAGGAAAGCCGCCGCGCGGGTCGCCGGCCTGGCGCGGAAGATCCGCAGACGCCGGGAGGACTTCGCCGCCAAGACCGCCGGTACCCTGGCCATGAGCTTCGAGCTGGTGGTATTCGAGGCCCTGGCGACCAAGAACATGACCGCCGGTGTCCAACCCAGGCCAGACCCGCAGCGGCCGGGCGCGTTCCTGCCTAACGGGGCCGCGAGCAAGACCGGCCTGAACCGGTCCATCCTGGACAAGGGCTGGCACCGCATCGAACGGGCCACCCGCAGCAAGGCCCGCTACACGGGCACCCATGTGATCACCGTCAACCCCGCGTACACCAGTCAGACGTGCAACGTATGCAAGGTGGCGGATCGGAAATCCCGCGAGAGCCAAGCGGTCTTCCGGTGCACCTCTTGCGGACACACCGAGCACGCCGACGTGAACGCCGCCAAGAACATCCTCACCGCCGGGAGGGCGGAGCACGCACAACCCAGACCGGGTGTGCGCGTTGGGGCGCGCAAACCACGCAACCGCGTGGGCCGGAAGGCGAACCGCCAAGCAACAGCGCCTGGAGTCACCGCGAAGACGGAACCCCGGACGGCTGGAATCCCCCGGCTTTAGTTTAGCCGTGGCGAGCGCTTCATTACATCTCTGTGACTGTACGGGGTGTGGCGTGACCGTTGCGCTAGTGTCCGGACGACCGATAGTGGTGTGTCCGAAGGGAAGTTTTGACATGGGGGTTGGTAGGCGGCTCGCCGCCGCGGTGGTGCTGACCGCGGGAGCCGTGCTCGTCTCGGGCTGCGGGCTGGGGGCCCAGCAGGTGAGGCCGGCGGCGTTAGCGGGTGCCCCCGCGCCCGGTCGCGCGGCCACTCAGGCGGTCACGATCCATGTGACGCCGGTCGGCCTGGTGCGCGCGGCCGAGCCATTCGTGGCGCCGCACGGCACTCTCAAGTTCGGCGCCAAGGGCGTCGCGGTGAAGGAGCTCCAGGGAAGGCTGCGGGAGCTCGGCTACATGCCCGGCAAGATCGACTCGAACTACGGCGGCACCACGCAGTCCGCCGTCTGGGCCTTCCAGAAGGTCCAGGGCATCTCCCCGACGAGCACCATCAACAGCCGCACGTGGCGGGCGCTGGAAGCCCCCAAGGCTGCGCAGGTGCTCGTCCCGACCGGCAAGCCCGACCGGGTGGAGGTGAACCTCACCAAGCAGATCGCCGTGCTCTACAGGGCCGGGCAGGTGAAGCTCATCACCCACATCTCCTCGGGAAGCGGCATCCCCTACTGCGAGACGGCCACCTGGCAGGGCAGGGCGCAGAGGTTCTGCGGCGACGCGAGAACCCCGACGGGTGACTTCAAGACCACCTGGCGCAGGTCCGGCTGGCACAAGTCCTACCTCGGCCAGCTGTACAACCCGATCTTCTTCAACGGCGGCATCGCCCTGCACGGCGCGCTGTCGGTCCCGCTCGCCCCGGCGTCCCACGGGTGCGTGCGGCTTCCGATGCACGTCGCCCAGGTGCTGCCGTCCCTGCTGGGCACCGGGGTGCCGGTGCACGTCAGGGGCAAGTTCCAGCGCTGAGCCGCGCCGTCTCGCGTGAGGGCCGCGATCGTCACGACGACCGCGGCCCTCACCGTCTCCCACACCCTTCACCGGACCCGCTCTCACACCGCCGGAGGAGCCTTGTGACTGATTGGAACCGTGACACCGTCCCGCCGGCCGAGGTGCCTCTGGTGGGAGATGGCGTCACTCAGGGGATCACCCGTGCCGGGGACACCGTCCGCCGCCCGGTCAGGCCCTTCACGATGACGGTGCAGGCTTTCCTGGCGCACCTGCACGCCGCCGGCTTCCCGCACGCTCCGATCCCCCTGGGCATCGACGAGCAGGGCAGGGAGGTGCTCTCGTTCGTCCCGGGCGACGTCCCGCGAGAGCCCCTGCCGCCCGGCACAGCGGGGGAGGAGGTCCTGGTCGAGCTCGCTCGGCTCATCCGCGGGCTCCACGACGCCGCCCAGGGCTGGGTCCCGCCTCACGACGCGGTCTGGGGAGGCATACCCGGAGCGCAGGTCACGAGCTCGACCTCCGATGGTGAGCCGCTCGTGGTCGGCCACCGCGACTACTGCCCCGGCAACGTCGTCTTCCGTGAAGGGCTGCCCGCGGCGCTCATCGACTTCGATCTCGCCAAGCCGACGTCGAAGGTCGACGACCTCGCCAACGCCCTCTACTACTGGGCGCCGCTGCTGCACCCGCACGACAGGGCCCCCGCCTACGTCGACCTCGACATTCCCCGCAGGGTCGGGATCTTCGCCGACGCCTACGGCATGACGGCCGGCCAGCGCCGCGCCCTGGTGCCCGCGGCCACGCGCATGGTCGGCCGCTTCCACGCCAACATGCGTGCCGCCGCCGAGGTCGACCCGGCGTTCAGGCGCATGTGGGACGACGGCGTGAAGGACAGGCTGCCCCGGGCCGAAGCCTGGATCCGCCGGCACGGCCCCGCCATCACCACCTACCTCACCGGCACCCTCTAGAGCCTGTCTCGCCGGGCCCTCTGGCGCCCGCCTCGCCGCCACCCGCAGAGCCCGGTTCACCGCGTCCCTCTGGCGCCCGATTCGCCGCCACCCTCCGGCGCCCGGCCCATCGGCGTCGCCAGGGTGTCGCACATGATCGAACCTTTGTTCGCTTCATGCTTGACAACACGCGTCATCGAATTTATGTTCGACAGGGTGAGGGTGGGACTCGCGGCCCGCCCTCACCACCGGCGGGAGCGCGTCGTCGGCGGCGGCCTCGCCACGCGCACGATGGCCGGACGGGGAGAGGGGAAGCTCCTCGTCCGGCCCGACAGAGCAGCACACGGCCCGACAGAGCAGCACCACGAGCCATCGAGACCCATCGGACCCCATACCGCCCGGACCGAGAAGCACCGGATCAAGAACCACCAGATCGGCAAGCACAGGTCCAAGAACCACCGGATCACGACCGCCGGACCGGGGAGCGGCGGACCCCAACCGCCCAGACCGGAAAGCACAGGACCGAGAACCCCGGACCGGGAAGCAGTGGACCGGGAAGCAGTGGACCGGAAGCCATGGGAGCGGGAGCACTCAGCACCCGAGCGTGACGCAGCCGGGCATCAGAGGGTGACCGGGGCGAGGGAGCGAGGTACGAGCCGGCCGAGTGACCACGACCAGCGGACCACCGAAATTGTCGGTGGTGTCTGCGACTGTGTTATCACCGGCGGTTACCGCCGGGGCCACGACCCCAAGGAGGGTGTCATGACTCGAGAGTCCGGAGAAGGTCCCCGGATTTCACAGACCGTGCGCGCGCACCTTGCCGACGCGCATTCCTGCCTCGCCGACGCGTCGGCGGCCCGCACACCCGCCGAGCGTTACGTCTCGGCGCATCTCGCCGCGCTGCGTGCGGCGGCCGCGATCCTCGCGGCCCTGCCCCGGCCGATGGACGGCCGCAGGCGACGGCTCCGCAGCGCGTGGGAGCTGCTGCCCGAGGCCGAGCCCAGGCTCGCGCAGTGGGCGGCCTACTTCGCGGTGAGCGCCACCAAGCGTGCCTCGGCGGAGGCCGGCATGGTCCGCGTGGTCTCGGCGCGAGACGCCGACGAGCTGATCACCGAGGCCGACACCTTCGTGGGCGTCGTCGAGGGCATCTTGGGTGTCCCCGGCCAGTCCACGCTGCCAGTGAGGGCTCCCTTGGCCGGATGACCCGGCGGCATTCCGCCCGCCCGCACGGCCTGTCCGTGCCGCTTCCATGGTCACCGCTTGACGCCGCACAGCCGTGCCATGCACACCGGCAGCCCGCCATCGGCGCATGCCGGAAGATCGGGGCGCTGCCGACCCCTGCCCGGTGGGGAGCCGGAGCGTGGCTGTCGTTTGCCCGTGGCCAGGCCGCCCATCGCCTGCCCTCGTGGTGTGCGGCGCGGTAGGTGGTGCCTGCCCCATGACGTGCGGTCGGGAGCGCTGGCGACAGCCTAACGGACCATCGTCCCCAATGGACCCTCCTGTGAGGACGAGTCCGCCGGGTGGGCCTGGTATCCCGCCCGGCGGTCGGCCCCCCCACAAAACCCCCCCGGGGGGTTGGGGGGCCGGGGGGGCCCGGCCCAAAAGAAAAAAATAGGAATATGGGGGGGTGGGGGTATAGTTGTAAGAATGCTGTTTATATTAT
>NZ_JBFBIK010000111.1:0-24037 GCF_040685555.1 Sphaerisporangium sp. NPDC088356 | reverse complement strand
GCCCCTTGTAGCCCCACACCCCATCCCCCGGGGGCCCCGGTGCCCCCCCCCCCCCCCCCACCGCTCATGCCGGGGCCCGGATCACCGGCGGCCATGCCCTGACGCCGGATCACCGGCGGCGCGCGTCAACGTACTGACGCCGGATCACCGGCGGCGGGCGTCCACGTCCTGGGCTCTGGTCGCCGGCGGCCGGGATTCATTCCCCAGGTACGGACGAGAACACGGCGAGGGCGTCCACGGCGAGTACGCCGTCCGGGGCGGCCCGTAGCGGGTTCACCTCGCATTCGAGGACGTCCGGACGGTCCGCCACCAGCCGGGACACCCCCGCGATCGCCTCGGCGACCGCCTCCACCGCGACCGGCGGCCGGCCGCGCCAGCCCGCCAGCAGAGCGTGGCCGCGCAGCCCGCGCAGCATCTCCAGAGCCTGGGCGGGCGTGACGGGGGCGAGCTCCACCGCGACGTCGCGATAGAGCTCCGCCTGGACGCCGCCGAGCCCGGCGAGCACGACCGGCCCGAACGACGGGTCCTGCCGCCCGCCGACGATCAGCTCCACGACGCCGGGCCGCGAGTCCATCTCCTCCAGCACGTACTCGCCCTCGCCCAGCCGTGCCACCAGGGTTCCGAGCGCCTCCACCGCCGCCCCGGCGTCCACCAGCCCGAGCGCGACCCCGCCGAGGTCGCTCTTGTGCTCCAGCCAGGCCGCCTTGAGGGCGTACGGCGCGCGCAGCCTCCCCGCGGCGGCCAGCACGGACGCCGCGTCGCGTACGGGCGACGCGGCCGCGAACGGCACCCCGTAGGCCGCGAGCGCGTCGCGCGCCGCCAGATAGGCCGAGTCCCGCGTGGGAAGGGCGGCACGGTCACCTGCGGGCGGGGGCGGTGCCGGCCGCGCCGGGTGGAGGGCGAGCCGGGCCGCGTACGCCAGGGCACGCGCGGCGGCGTCGATCGTGTGGTAGGCGGGAAGGCCGTGCTCGCGCAGCGCGTCGACCGCCGGGCAGTCGCGGGCCATGCTGTGGACGACGACGGGCCGCCCGCCGGCACGTACGGCCGTGCCAAGCTGGGCGACGACCTCCAGCTCGGCGCCGGCCAGCGACGGCTCGTCGGCCCCGTACGAGCCGAAGTAGCCGGTGAGCACCACCGCGTCCACCTCGCCGCTGTCCGCCAGCCGCCGGGTGAGGCGCGCGTAGACCCCGAGGTCGCGCTCGCCCGCGCCGGCCAGGTCCACGGGGTTGCGCACCGCGGCTCCCTCGGGCAGCGCCTCGGCCATCTCGGCCGCCGCGCCGGCCAGCCCGGGGACGGCGAGCCCGGCGCGCGTGATCACGTCGGCGGCGACGGCGCCCTGGCCGCCGCTGTCACCGATGACCGCGATCCGCCGCCCGGCGAGGCGAGGTGCCCGGATCAGCAGCTGCGCCAGGTCGACCGCCTGGGCGGGCGTCTCCACCAGGACGGCCCCCGCCGCGCGGCACGCCGCCTCCACGACGTCGAGCCCGGAGGTGAGCGCGCCGGTGTGGGAGCGGGCGGCGGCCCGCGACGCCTCGCCGGCCCCCACGGTGAGCACGATGACGGGCCTGCCCTGCTCGCGGAGGTGCCGGAGCGTCGCGATCAGCTCCCGGCCGTCGTGGAATGCCTCCAGATAGAGCACGACGGCGGCCGTGCGCTCGTGGCCGGAGAGGTCGGCGAGGACCTCGCGCGCCGGCACGTCGGCCTGGTTGCCCACCGACACGAACCGCGAGACCCCGATGCCCGCCTCGCGTGCCAGCCCGGCCAGCTCCAGCCCGAGCTGCCCGGACTGCGACACGATCCCGAGCGAGCCAGGGACGAAGTTGCCCCAGGCCAGCTCCAGTTCCGTCGCGGCGTCGTAGATGCCGAGGCAGTTCGGCCCGATCATCCGGGCTCCGGCCGCGCGCACGCGTTCGGCGAGCCCGGTCTCGTCGATCCCCGCGGTGATCGCGAGGAAGCCGCGCACGCCGAGGTCGAGCGCCTCGGCGACGATCTGTCCGGCCGACGCGGGCGGCACGCTCAGCACGACGAGCTCGGGCGGTTCGGGGAGGTCGGCCAGCCCTGGGACGCTGGTCACCCCCTCGACGACGGCTCCTGACCGGCTCACCAGATGGACCTCACGCCGGTGGGCTCCCCGCAGCGCCCCCCGGGCCAGCCAGTACCCCCACTTGGATCGATCGGCCGACGCGCCGACCACGGCCACCGACCGGGGGTCGGAGAAGACGCTGAGCGTCATGCGTTCTCCGCCTGGTTCGCGTGCGCCCCGCATCCGATGATCTTCATGCCGTCTCCATGTCAATTAACTGATGGGTCAGTTATTCACGGGACTCTGGCCGGTCCGCCGAACGGCTGTCAATGGGCTCCGCGCGATCGGCCCCGGGACCGCCTACGCCTCCAGGCCGCGCAGGAACGCCTCGCAGGTCACGCGCATCCGCTCGCCGGTCATGTCGCGCGATCCGAGCAGCACCTGGATGGCCAGGCCGTCGATCATGCCGATGAGCACGTTCGCGGTGTCGACCGCGTCCCCCTCGCGGAACT
The DNA here is from genome assembly GCF_040685555.1 of Sphaerisporangium sp. NPDC088356. Classification (NCBI taxonomy): domain Bacteria; kingdom Bacillati; phylum Actinomycetota; class Actinomycetes; order Streptosporangiales; family Streptosporangiaceae; genus Sphaerisporangium; species Sphaerisporangium sp. NPDC088356. The sequence continues at coordinate 21,502 of NZ_JBFBIK010000111.1, read as the reverse complement.
GCCCGCGGTGCTGCCCGTCACGCAGGATGCCCGCGACGACCCGCCGCCACTCGCCGTAGACACGCTCGTTGAGCTCCCGCAGGCCGGGCTCGCGCAGCGCCTCGTTCCACAGCTCGATCCAGACCCGCCACGCGAGCACCGTCTCGGGGTCGTCCCCGGGGAGGTAGGAGTCCACGAAGGCGCGCAGCCGCGAGAGGGGGTCGCCCGCCGCGTCCAGGATGGGGCGGCGCCGGTCGAGCGAGCGCCGGAAGTTGAAGGCGAACGCCTCGTGGACGAGCTCTCGTTTGGTGTCGAAGTAGTAGTGCACCGTGCCGTGGCTGGTGCCCGCCCGCTTGGCGACGTCGCCGACGCGCAGGGATCGCAGGCCCACCTCGGCCATCACCTGGCACGCCGCCAGCAGGATCTGCTCCCGGCGCTCCACCTCGACACTCGGACGCGGCATGGCTCCCCTGGTTCCGTCGTGACCGGCCGGACAACTATGGCACGTCGCGTCAGAGCCGGGGGTCGATGTGGATCTTGGTCCCGTGGCCCCCCTCGTACGCTCCCGCGAGCACGTCGGCCGTCCGGTCGAGCCCCACGGTGTCCGCGACCAGGATGGCGGGCGTCACCCGGCCCTCGGCGTAGTGCTCGATGGCGGGCGCGAGGCCCGGAGAGCCGCCCAGGATGCCGATGGCGGTGACGTCCTTGAGCACCAGTTCGCGGGTGTCGATCAGGCTGGGCGTGCCGGCCAGCCCGATGTGGACGACGCGTCCGGCCGGCCGGACGAGTTCCAGGGCGGCGGGCGGGGTGCCGGGGTCGTCGGTGCAGTCCACGATCGCGTCGAACGTGACGCCGGGCGGCTCGTCGCGGGTCCAGAAGTTCTCGACGCCGAGCTTCAGCGCGAGGTCCTGGTTGCGGCGGTCGAGCCCGAGCACGTGGACCTCGGCGCCCGCCGCCCGCGCGAAGGCGGCCGTCAGCAGGCCGATGGTCCCCGGCCCCCAGACCAGCACGCGAGAGCCCGGCCCGGCGCCCGCGGCCGTCGCCGCGCGCCAGGCGTTGCCTCCGGGTTCGACCAGGGCGCCGGTCTGGTCGTCCACCGAGTCCGGGAGGCGGTGCAGGCTCGTGGCGGGCACGCGGACCTTCTCCGCCAGCGCGCCCGGCCAGCCGCCCAGGATGCCGACCTCGTACCGGGCGGCGCATACGTACCGATGGCCGGTACGGCAGCGCGGGCAGTCGCCGCACCCGAGCATGGTGTCGCCGATGACGCGGGCTCCGAGCCAGCCCTCCTGGACGCCGGGGCCCACGGCGGACACGACGCCGGACCACTCGTGGCCGGGGCGCAGGGGGTAGGCCGCCTTGCCCTGGGCGTAGTAGGCCATCTTCCCGGTGAAGAGCTCGACGTCGGTGCCGCACACCCCGACGCGGTGCACGTCCACGACGACCTGCCCCGCGCCGGGCACCGGGACCTCCACCTCCTCGACCCCCGCCGCGCGGGGCCCGCGCAGTACGAGCGCCCTCATCGCGGGCACGCCGCGGGCACGACGGAGGCCGCGGGCCACCCGGATCCTCCGGCACCGGCCGGGACAACGCGCATGGAAACCTCTCTGCCTGGCATGGGCCACAGCCGTCAGGCGATGGCTTGAGCCGATATGAAGCCGCGATATTTCACAATGTAGACATACGCTCCAATTCGGGGAAGATCACCCCATGAGTGGACAGCGAAGTCAGCAGTGGTACGCCGGCGACGACCGTAACGCCTACATCCATCGCGCCTGGATGCGCCGCGGGCTTCCCGGCCACGCGTTCGACGGCCGCCCGCACGTCGCCATCGCCAACACCGCATCCGCGCTGACCCCCTGCAACGCCCATCTGGACGAGGTCGCGCGCGCCGTGGAGAACGGCATCTGGGAAGCGGGAGGCGTGCCGCTGAACCTGCCCGTGGTCTCGCTCGGCGAGACCCAGGTCCGACCCACCGCGATGCTGTGGCGCAACATGGCCGCCATGTCCACCGAGGAGATGCTGCGGGCCAACCCGATCGACGGCGTCGTGCTGCTCGGCGGCTGCGACAAGACCATCCCGGCGCTGCTGATGGCCGCCGCGTCGGTGGACCTGCCCGCCGTCGTCGTCCCCGGCGGCCCCATGCTGACCGGGACGTTCAGGGGGCAGCCGCTCGGATGCGGGACCGACGTGTGGCGTCTCAGCGAGGAGGTGCGGGCGGGCACGCTCACGCAGAGGGAGTTCGCGGCGTCGGAGTCGTCGATGATCAGGAGCAGGGGGCACTGCAACACCATGGGCACGGCCTCGACCATGGCGTTGGTGACCGAGGCCCTCGGCATGTCGCTTCCCGGCATCGCCGGGACCCCGGCGCCCGACAGCAGGCTGCTCGAACTGTCCCACGCGACCGGGCGCCTGGTGATCGGCATGATCGCCGAGGGCCGCCGTCCCAGCGAGGTGATCACGCGCGGCTCGTTCCTCAACGCCATCGTCACCCTGGCCGCGATCGGAGGCTCGACGAACGCCGTCGTGCACCTGCTGGCGATCGCCGGCCGCCTCGGCGTCGACCTCAACCTCGACGACTTCGACCGCACCGGGGCCGGGGTGCCGCTGCTGGTGGACCTCCTGCCCGCCGGGCGCCACCTGATGGACGACCTGTACCGGGCGGGGGGCCTGCTCGCGGTGCTCCGCGAGGTCCGGGACCTGCTCGACCCGGAGGCGCTGACGGTGGACGGCACCCCCCTGACCGATCACCTCGACGACGCGCGGATCTTCGACGAGGACGTCATCCGGCCCCGCGAGAGGCCACTGCTCGAAGACGCCGGAATCGCCGTGCTCCGCGGCAACCTCGCGCCCCACGGAGCGGTGATCAAGCCCGCCGCCGCCTCACCCGAGTTGCTGCGGCACCGGGGGCGCGCCCTGGTCTTCGACAGCGTCGAGGACGCCCGCGCCCGGCTGAACGACCCCGCGCTCGACGTCGACGAGACCTCGGTGCTGGTCCTGCGCGGGTGCGGGCCACGCGGCTATCCCGGGATGCCGGAGGTGGCCAACCTCCCACTGCCTCCCAAGCTGCTCGCGCGGGGCGTACGGGACATGGTTCGTATCTGCGACGGGCGGATGAGCGGCACGGCGTACGGGACCGTCGTCCTGCACGTCGCGCCCGAGGCCGCGGCCGGCGGGCCCCTCGGGCTGGTCCGCACCGGTGACCCCATCGTGCTCGACGTCGAGGCCCGGCGGCTGGACGTCGACCTGCCCGCCGGGGAACTCGCCGCGCGGAGCCCCTCGTCCGCCGCCGCCGAGGCCTACGCGAAGCCGTCCCGCGGGTGGGAACGCCTGTACGTCGACCATGTCATGCAGGCCGACACCGGGGCGGACATGGACTTCCTGCTCGGGGCGAGCGGGGACAAGGTGGCCCGGGAGTCGCACTGACGGCCCCCTCGGAGGGGCACCACGACATGACTGACCTCAGAAAATCTTGTCAGGCCAGGATTTACTCTTAGGAAAGTTTCTTACACAATTGTCCTCACCCCCCATAGAAGGAGCAGGACATGCGAAGAACGATCACTTTCCTCGCGACCGCGGTTCTCGCCATCGGGGCCACGGTGTTCGTCGCTTCCCCCGCCCTCGCCCACGGCTACATCTCCTCGCCGGCGAGCCGGCAGGCCATGTGCGCCCAGGGCCGCGTCCCCAACTGCGGTGACATCATCTACGAGCCACAGAGCGTGGAAGGGCCCAAGGGCCTGAAGAGCTGCAACGGCGGCGTCGCCCGCTTCGCCCAGCTCGCCGACGAGAGCAAGAACTGGCCCGCCACGAGCGTCGGCAAGACCGTCACCTTCAACTGGGTGCTGACCGCCCGCCACGCCACCAGCACGTGGGACTACTTCATCGGCAGCACCCGCATCGCGCAGTTCAACGACCAGGGACGGCAGCCCGGCGCCACGGTGTCCCACACCGTGAACCTCGGCAACAGGACCGGGCGCCAGAAGGTCCTCGCCGTCTGGAACATCGCCGACACCGCGAACGCCTTCTACTCCTGCGTCGACCTCCAGGTCAGCTGACGCCGACACCGGGGCCCGGCCCCATCCGACCCTGACCGGGTGGGACCGGGCTGACGCGGAGCGCGCGAGGCCCGGTGGACGGGATCGGACGCCCGATCGCGGATCCAACCCGCCACCATGGACGGGATTGATCTCTTTGGCTACCTTGCACGCATGATGTTCCGATCCGCACTCAGCGTCGCCCGACCTGAGCTGCGGGGCCTCGGGCGAGCAGGGCCGGATCGCCCGCCTCACACTGCGACTGCCCTGACCATCCCCTGGTCCTTGAACGAACTATCCCGGCCGGTGAACGGGGAGGCCCCACATCCTCTATGAGGACGGCGAGAAAGCGCGTCGCGCGTCAGGAAACGCGTCCGACTCCGCACAGGAAGTAGGATTTCACCGTCTCCAGCAGGGGCGCGACAACGGGAATGTCGGGCCGCCATTCGTGCAGGTTGACCATTCCCGGCTCGACCAGTTCGAGCCCGTTGAAGAACGGCGCGATCTCCCCGCTCATCCTCGCGACGAACTGCGCGGAGGCGTTGTTGTAGACGCGCTCCACCCCGGGCGCGGCCTGCGGGCGCTCGTCGACGGCGACGTGCGAGATCGCCATGTAGCTACCGGGGGCCAGCGCGTCGCGGATCGTGGCGATGATGCCGGCCGGGTCGTCGGAGTCGGGGATGAAGTGGACTATCGCCAGCAGCAGGACCGCGATCGGCTGGTCGAAGTCCAGGTGGGCGCGCAGTTCAGGCCGGCTCAGGATCTCCGCGGGCCGCCGCACGTCCCCTTCGAGGACGAGCACATCGGGGCTGTCCTGCAGCAGGGCGCGGGCGTGGACGAGCACCTGCGGGTCGTTGTCGACGTACGCCGTGCGGGCGCCGGGGGCGGCCTCGGCGGCGACCTGGTGCACGTTGCGCCGCGTCGGCAGGCCCGCACCGATGTCGAGGAACTGGCGGATGCCCTGCTCGGCGAGGAAGCGCACCGCCCGGGCGAGGAAGGCGCGGTTCTCCCTGATGCCGATGGGGATCTCAGGGACGAACTTCAGGACCCGCTCGGCCGCTTCCCGGTCGGCGGGCAGGTTGTCCTTGCCGCCGAGGAAATAGTCATACATACGTGCCGCATTGGGGGTATTTGGGTCGAAACCTCCCCCTATCGAGGCCGGATTCATCGCTGTCCTCTACTGGTCGGCACCACGCGGCGATCTTAACAACGAGTACTGAAATATCAGCTTCTGAGGGAAAAACTTAATGCAGAATGTCATGATCTCCGCATGTCCGCTCCCTCGACGCGCCGCGTACTGGGCACTCAGCTAGCCGACGGCATCTCCAAAGGCAACATGTGGGCCCTGCTGTCAATGGCGACGGCGGGCACTGCGGTGATCTCGTTCCTGCCGTCCACCCAGCCGCACATCCTCACCACGATCCTCGGCGTCCCCGAGTCCGCGCAGGGCACCACCGTCGGGCTGCTCGGCTTCGCCGCGGAGCTCGCGATGATCCTCAGCCTCGCGTGGTACGGCGCGCTCGCCGACCGGTTCGGCCGGCGGCTGATCGTGATCCTCGGGTTGCTGCTGTGCGCGATCGGAACCGCCTTGTTCCCCTTCGCGGGCAGCACCGCCGTCCTCGTGGCCCTGCGCGTGGTGTTCGGGCTGGGAGTGGCCGCGCTCAACGCCATGATGTCGACGATCGCGATCGACTACGTGCGCACCCGCTCGCGCGGCAAGTCGTACGGCCTCATCGGCGTCTTCGGCGGGCTCGGAGCGGTGGTCGCCGTGCTGGTGCTGGTCAGGCTGCCGCAGATCCTGGAGGGCCGGGGGCTGGAACCGGTGGCGGCGACCCGGCTGGCCTTCCTGCTGATCGCGGCCGGCATCCTCGTCGTCGCCGTACTGCTGTGGCTGACGCTCTCCGCGGCCAGGGTCAGCGCCATCGCCGAGCGCACCTCGCTGGCCCGTCTGGCGCGCGAGGGCCTCGTGCTCGTACGCGACCCGGGCGTGGCCCTGTCCTACGCCGCCTCCTTCGTCGCACGCGCCGACCTCGCCGTCGTCGTCGGGTTCATGACCCTGTGGATCGTCGACTTCGCGACCAACGAGCGCGGGATGTCGAGCGCGGAGGCACTGGCCAGGGCGGGCGCCGTGGTGGGCGTCTCGCAGACCGTCGCCCTGGCGTGCGCGCCGCTGTTCGGCTGGCTGGGCGACCGGATGCGGCGCGAGAACCTCGTGATCCTCGCCCAGTCGATCGCCGCGCTGGCCTACCTGTCGACGCTGCTCATCTCGGACCCCCTCGGCGGCGGCATGATGATCGTCGCGGTGCTCGTCGGCGTCGGGGAGATCGCCGGCATCACGACCGCGGGCCCGCTCCTCGCGCAGCAGGTGCCCGCCGGCGTGCGGGGTGCGGCGTTCGGCGTGCACACGCTCTGCGGCGCCGCCGGCATCATGATCGTCTCCGCCCTCGGCGGCGCGCTCTACGACGCGTGGCGGCCCGCGGGCCCGTTCGTGGTGTCGGGCGTTTCGGGTCTGCTGGTCGTCGCCTTCGGCCTGGTGGTCCGGCGCCGCGTACGGCCCAGGGCCGACGCCGACCTGGTACGCGAGGCCATGCCGGCGGGCTGAGGACCCGCGCCCGCCCACGGAGGGCCCGTGCGGCCCTGACCGCTCTCGCCGTATCGTCGAAAGTCCCCAAAAGTCGGGGCTTCCGGTACGAGCAGGCGCACCGGCCATCAAGATTCAAACACAGGTTCCAGAAAAAGTGACGCGTCGGCACTTCCGATAACGGTCCGCCGGATGGATACTTACGCCCAGTCACCATGCCGACGGAAACGAGAAGAGACCACGATGACCGTCCTCCTGGCCTTGGGAACCGCGAAGGGGCTGTTCCTGGCCCGCAGTGACGACGACCGCGAGTCGTGGGACATCAGCGGCCCGCACTTCGCGATGACGGGGGTCTACGGCCTGTGCGTCGACAAGCGGCGGGCCACGCCCCGCCTGCTGGCGGGCGTGACCAGCTCGCACTTCGGGCCGAGCGTGTCCTTCAGCGACAACCTCGGCGCCACCTGGCACGAGCCGGCCCGGCGGCCGATCGCGTTCCCCGAGGACACCGGCACGGCACTCGAGCGGGTCTGGCAGCTCACGCCCGACCCTGCCGGGCACCCCGATCGCGTCTACGCGGGCACCGAGCCCTCCGCCCTGTTCGTGTCCGACGACGGCGGCGTCACCTTCGAGATGGTGCGGGCTCTGTGGGATCACCCGCACCGGCCGCGGTGGGAGGCCGGGTTCGGCGGCCAGGCGATTCACACCGTCCTGCCCCACCCCCTCGACCCGGACGCGCTGCTGGTCGCCATGTCCGCCGGCGGCGTCTACCGCAGCGCCGACGGCGGCGCCTCCTGGACGGCCGGCAACTCCGGCATCCAGGCCACGTTCCTCCCGGAGCGGTTCCCCGAGTTCGGGCAGTGCGTGCACAAGGTCAGCCGGGACGCCGTCAACCCCGACCGGCTGTACGCGCAGAACCACCACGGGGTCTACCGCTCCGACGACCACGGAGCCCACTGGGAGTCGATCGCGGAGGGCCTGCCGAGCGACTTCGGCTTCGCCATCGTGGCCCACCCCCGGCGCTCCGATGTCATCTACAACTTCCCGCTCGTGGCCGACTCGATGCGGTTCCCCCCCGACCTGCGCTGCCGCGTCTACCGTTCGCAGGACGCGGGCAAGACCTGGGAGCCCCTGTCCGAAGGGCTGCCCTCCGAGCCGTTCTATCCCGTCGTGCTTCGCGACGCCATGTGCACTGACGACGCCGACCCCGCCGGGGTCTACTTCGGCACCCGGTCGGGCGAGGTCTACGCCAGCCGCGACGAGGGCGACTCCTGGTCGCGGGTGGCCGCCCACCTTCCCGACGTGCTGTGCGTCCGCGCGGCGGTGGTGTGACCGGCCGAGCACGTTTCTTTCAGACGGCCGTGAATGCCGGGCTTGCCGCGAAAGGGATTCACCGCGCCGGCCACGGGAAGTTGATGCCCGCCGGGTGAGGTGGCGGCGGCGCGATTCGAGGGCATGACCTGCGGCGACACCGCACCTGGCGGCACACCGTGCGAGAACGAGCGCACGGCCGTCAGGAAAAGAGAAGCATAGATGACACACTCGGCCGCCTTCCCGGTGAACTCCACCTTCGTCACGAAAGTGTGCGCCGCCGTCGCGGCGGCCATCGCCTGCGGCATCGCCATCGGCGGCTTCGGCGCCCTCACCGCCGGCACCACCTGGGACACGTCATCCCGCGTCTCGGCCATGGGCACCGCCTGGGACTCCGCACCCGCCGGCACGGCCCACACGACCGGCACGACCTGGGACTCGGCCCCGACCGGCACCACGTGGGACTCGCCTCCGGCCGGCACGAACGGCACCGCCCGGCACTGACCGTGGCCGCGTACCGCTTGGCCGCCCACCGCGTACCACTCACCAAGTACCGCGTCACCGTGTCGGGCGCGCACCTGTGCGAGCCGCGGACGGCGACGTGACGCCGATAACGCGGGAACTTTTCCTCTATTCATTAGTGATGAACGAAAAGCCATGGCCGGACGCCGGCGCATTATGAAATGGCATCGGGCCGGAAATGGAAAACGCGGCCGGAGCGATATGCCCGGGCCGCGTTCAGGGCCGTTCACAGCGGGACGGTCAGCCCCAGGGCGTGATGATGCCGGAGGTGGTAGGGGTCGGCGTGGCAGTCGGCAACGCGGTGGAATCGCTGGTCACGGACGCGGACTCGGCCACCGCCATGGTGCTGACAGCTGCGGCGCCGCCGACGCTGATGATCGTGCAGATGATGACCCGGGCGGCGATGTTCTTAACGGACTTGCTCATTTCAGCTGACCCCTCGTCTGTGGCGGCAGCTCTCGTTCCTGCCGTTTCCCTGCTCGCAATAACGAAGGTATTAGGGGTCACTATCCAGTCGTTATCGCTACGCTTCTCGCCCGCCAAGGCCGATTTACGAGGGGGTTTCGACTCTTGCTATCCATAGCGCTCGCAGGGGGCCGCACGAGCGTGGGCCGACGGCCGGTGCCCACCGACACCGCACCATGCGGTGGGCACCGGCACGTCGGGGTTCCACTCCGGCCGCGGGCCGGCGAGGCCGGCCCGCCGACCAAGCGTCACCGCCATGGGGTGACGCGTTGGGCCGGCGGCTCAGAAGTGCGGTGGTTCAGAAACGCGGTTTGGAAACGCGCCGGCTCGGAAACGCGGTCTCGCGTGTCGCCTTACGGCGCGGCTACCGGGGCGGGGTGGCGACTCAGGGCCACCAGGCCAGGCCCAGGAGGAACGACCGGTTGGAACCGTGGGATTCTTCGCCGCTGTCCTCCTCCCCGAGGGGCGGCCTGCCCTCCCGCTCGCCTTCGTGGGGCCGGCCCTGAACGGCGGGATCCCCCTGTTCGGCGGCGAGGTGGTCGCCGGTGCCGTGGTTCTCGGGGGCTCCGGCGCTGTCGGCCGCTTCCCGGCTCTCGGCGGCGCCGTCCTGCTTCGCGGGACGGTCGCTTCCTCCAGAGGCGTTCTCGTCTCCGGACCGGCCCAGGCGGCCGCGCGGCTCGGCCGCCTGGGAGTCCACGTCGGAGGGCTGATCCTCGTCGACGTTCTGTGGGTTCGTGCTCTCATCCATTGCCATGGTGACCTTCGGTGGCGCGTATCGCGGTGGCTCTGATTGGTGGATGACCGCCGTCCTCGTCGGTGGAGCGGAGATCGTTCTAGGCGAACAGCTTGACGAGCCAGTTCTGCCAGGCCTGCTCGGCGTCCTTGGGGTCGGCGTCCTCGGCGAAGATGTGGTGCCCGAGGACCACCGTGTCGTTCCATCCTTCGATGAACCGGTAGAGCCCGTTTCCGGTGCGCACTCCCAGAAAGCGGGGGGCCACGTAGTCGGCGACGCCTTCGATCGGTTCGAAGCCCTCCGGGGTGAGCCGCACCCGGTCGCCCTGCACGACCTCGCCCTCGATGCCGAGGCCGCGCTGGAGCACCTGCCACACGGGTTCGCCGCCGCCCTCCCTCGGACGGGTGCCGAAGACCACGAGCGCGAACTTGCCCGGGAAATGGGTGAGGTACTGATCCAGCGTGTGCAGGTACATGTCCCAGCCCTTGTGCAACGCGTCCAACTCCGCTTCCCAGCCGTCGCCGAGGACGCCGCTCTGCACCAGGCGCAGCACCGTGCCACCCTGCTCGCGTCCCTCGATCAGATACTCGATCGCCATGAACGTGCCGTCCTCGCCCTCCCCGCTGCGGTAGGCGAAGCGCTTGCCCGGTTCCCAGGCGGTGACGGTGGCGTCCACCGGGATGTCCCCGAAGAAATGCCTGGTCTTGCCGCCCTCGCCCGGCTCGATCTCGTTGCGCCCCATGAACCAGGAGTCCAGGCCCGGCCCGGTGGCGACCGCTTCCCACACCTGTTCCGCAGTCGCCCGTAGCTCGATTTCCTTGCGCAACTCGAATGGGTGGGCCATCTCACGACTCCTTTATTTCGGAGACCTCGGATATCTCGGTTCGCACTTGGGGATGAAGGGCGACGATCACGCGGTGGACCCGGCCGCCCTCGGCGGTCTCGTCGTGGTACTCGCCGGCCAGCGCGGTGACGACCTCCGCCAGCCTCTCGGCGAACGCGGCGCGGTCGGCGGCCGAGGCGAACCGCACCTGTCCGTCTATCGCGAACGTGGCGACCCTCTTGCGGGCCTTGGCGGCGCCGGTGACCAGCTCGCCCACGTCGCGCACCAGGCGGGACGCGACGGCCAGCAGCCAGCGCGCGGACAACTGGTCGGGTGAGCGGGCCGGGTCGGGCGCGACCGCAGCGAGGGCGACCGGCGAGATGACGTAGGACGCCGCGGTGGCGGCCATCACCCGCTCGATGGTGTTGCCCTTGCGGCGCTCCTCGACCAGCTCGATGAGGCCGTGCCGCTCCAGCGCCCTGAGGTGGTAGTTCACCTTCTGCCGCGGCATGCCGATCTTGGCGGCCAGCATCGTGGCCGAGGCCGGCCGGGCCAGCTCGGCCAGCAACCGGGACCGCACCGGGTCCAGCGAGGCCTCTGCCGCTGCCGGGTCTTCGATCACCGCCACTTCGAACATGACCCAACGGTCTCACCGACAAGCTGAATTGTCAAGACTACTCAAGTTGTCGGTGAAAGGTCTCACCGGCCTTATGGGGTTCCCCGCATCTCGACCAGGAAACCGATGGACCACGGCGCTCCGATCGGCATCGGCGGACGGTGGCGGCGAGGACCGCATACGCGAATTCACCCGGGCGAAGTGCCGGTTTCACTGAGGCGATGTTCATCGTAAAGTCCGCCCATGAGGCCGATATCGCAGTCGCCGGGTTATGCGGTTGTCGATGTGGAGACAACCGGTTTTCGGACCTCAGAGAATGACCGAATCCTGGAAATCGGTCTCGTCCATCTCGACCCGGCCGGCGAGGTCACGGGCGAGTGGGCCACTTTGGTCAATCCGGAACGCGACCTCGGCCCTGAGCATATTCACGGTATAACCGTCACCGAGGCCGAAAAGGCGCCGACGTTCAAGGAAATCGCCGGCACCGTCGCCGCGCTGCTGCGCGGGCGCGTCGTGGCCGCGCACAATCTGCCGTTCGACGCCCGGTTCCTCACGTACGAGTTCGGCCGCCTGGGCATCGACGTGCCCCTGGACCACCGGCTCGGGGTCTGCACGATGATCTGGGCCGCGCATTTCCTGCCCGGCGATCCGCGTACCCTCGCCGGCTGCTGCGCCGTGGCGGGCGTCCCGCTCGACGGCCAGCACGACGCCCTCGTCGACGCGCGCGCCGCTGCCGGGCTCCTGCGCCACTACATCAGGGACGCGGGGCCGGTGCTGCCGTGGCGGTACCTGTTCGAGGCCGGCTCGCGAAGCCAGTGGCCGCCGCTCCCGGACCCGGGGACCCCCTGGGTGCGGCGTACCACCTCCCCGCCGGGCCCCTCCGCCGCTCAACCGGACGGCCCCGGAGCGGCGAGCCGCGGAAGCGACCCGGAGTGATGACGCTCCAAGACGGCCGGCATACGAGGTGCCGGACGGGTCGCGTCGGGTAGGTGTGGGTAATGCTCATTTTCGGCTTCCGTACCTTGATCCACCGGCTCGGCGTGCTGACGGCCGTCTGCCGTCACTGCGGCAACGCGGCGGCACAGGTTCTCTCCAAGCGCGTCACCAAGTTCAGCCTCTTCTTCATCCCGCTGTTTCCCGTGCGGACGAAGTACGGGACGCAGTGCACCTTCTGCGGGGCGTCCTATGACATCTCCAGGAACGACGCCGACCTGATGGCCGGATCAGCACGTTGAGCCCGGCGCGGCGCCCCGGGCGGTGGCCGGGAGAACTCCTGCTCGCGGCGTACGGAGTTCTTCCTTCCGCACAGCTTCCCGTACATTTCCCGACACTTCACCGCTTGACTGCCGAGTCGCTATTCAGTGGGGAGCGCCAGTGTTCGTGGACCCGTACCTGACGGCAACGCGGGGACCCGGGTGCGCCCGGGTCCCGCCGGGGCTCACCTCTCGGCGACCCGGTGGGCCGCGGTGGCGAGCAGGAGCGCGGCGTGCACGTCCGGGTCGGTGACGGTGTACCCGAGCAAAGCCTCGATGCGCTGCAGCCGCTGGTAGAACGACTGGCGGCCGAGGTGCAGCACGGCGGCGGCCCGCGTCGCGCTGCACCCGTGCAGCAGGAACACCTCAAGCGTGCCGACGAGCCTGGTGCGGTGCGCCTCGTCCCACTCGACCAGCGGTGAGATCATGCGGCGCACCAGGTCGGCCGCGTGGGCGCCGTCCCCCTGCCGGGTCAGCTCCAGGTCCAGGGCGAGAGCGCGGGTGCTGACCAGTCGCGCCGCCGGGCGCAGGCCGAGCGCGGCCCGCGCGTCGCGCAAGGAGACGCCGAGGTCGGCGAGGTCGGCGGCCGGATGCCCGACCGCGACCCGCAACTGCGGGGCGCTGAGCCGTTTGAGCGCCTCGTCGAGCGCCTGCGAGGCGGCGCCCACGGCGTCGGCCACCGTGCGCGGCACCGCGAGAGCCCCGAGCACCAGCCGGGACACCCTTCCCCTGAGAGCGGGGGTGTGCAGGATGTGGGCCGCCCGGTCGATCACGGCGAGCGCCTCCGCCGTCTCCAGTGAGTCGGCCGCGACGCCGACCAGCACGTGGTCCGGCGCGGGATGGAAGCCGGCCATCATCGCCCGCACGGAGGAGTCGGCCTCGGCGGTGCCCTCGATCAGGTCTCTCAACAGCGCCGACACCTGACGGTCACGCTCGCTCGGCGGGTTGCCTGTGCGGAGCATGGCGAGGACCAGTGCCACCGCCGTGCGTTCGAGCGCGATGGCCAGGTCGTCGGCGGGCAGGTCCGAGCCCGGTCGTGAGCAGCAGCTCGCCGCCGGTCAGCAGCGAGCCGATCTCGTAGATCTCGCTGGAATGGACCCACCGCACCAGGCGGTCGAGCGAGGTCTCCCCCGCGAGGACCTCCGGTCGAGCGTCGCGGAGCGCCTCGAAGGAAAGCAGTTCGCGCAACGTCAGCGGCATTCATCAGCCTTTACGTAATGTCCGTCGAAGGTAGCCATAGTACGGACGATCTGCCCGTTCTCGAAGTACCTTCCCCGGGAGATAGTGGGCTCATGACCAGCAACGTTGTCAGCCCGGCCGCGATGCTGCGGATAGCGCTGGAGGAGGCCAGGAAGGGGTACGCCGAGGGCGGCATCCCGATCGGCGCCGCGCTGTTCGCGGCGGACGGCCGGTTGCTAGGCCGGGGCCGCAACCGCCGGGTCCAGGACGGCGACCCGTCGGTGCACGGCGAGACGGCCGCCTTCCGCGACGCGGGGCGCCAGCGGACCTACCGGGGGACCACCATGGTGACGACGCTGTCGCCCTGCTGGTACTGCAGCGGCCTGATCCGCCAGTTCGGCATCACCGGACTCGTCGTCGGCGAGAGCCGTACCTTCACAGGCCAGCACGAATGGCTCGCCGCCAACGGCGTGAACGTGCTCGTCCTGGACTCCGAGGAGTGTGCCGGCCTGATGACCGCCTTCATCGCCGCCAACCCGGCCCTGTGGAACGAGGACATCGGGGAGGACGAATGAGATCGGTTCCGGTCATCGACCTCGCGCCATGGTTCGGCGGGAACGCCGGCGACCGGGCGAGGGTGGCCACACAGGTGGACACGGCGCTCCGGGAGATCGGCTTCCTGCTCGTCACCGGGCACGGCGTCCCGGTGGAGCTCCGCGCGCGGGTACGGGGCGCGGCCAGGCGTTTCTTCGCCCTGCCGCACGAGGTGAAGGACCGCTACGCCGTCACAGTCGGCGAGCGGGGATGGCTCCCTCCGGGCGTGGAGGCGAACGGGTACGCCGAGGGGACGCCCACGCCGCCCGACCTCAAGGAGACGTTCGCGGTCGGCGCCGACCAGCCGATCGGCGTCCCCGAGATCGACGCGGAGTGGTTCCTGGACAACGTGTGGCCGGCGGAGGTTCCCGAGCTGGAGCCGCTGATCACCGACTACCTCGCCCGGATGCGCGCCCTGGCCGACGAGCTTCTGGTGATCTGCGCGGCGGCCCTCGGCATCCGGGAGGACTTCTTCACCTCGCGGGCGACCGGCCCTTCGTACACGATGAACATCAACCGCTACCCGCCGCTGTCGCAGGTCGGCGAACCCGAGCCCGGCCAGTTCCGCATCGGCCCGCACACCGACTTCGGCACCGTCACCATCCTCGAACGGCAGCCCGGCGTCGGCGGCCTGCAGGTGTACACCCTCAACGGGGAGTGGATCGACGCCCCCTTCGTGGAGGACTCGTTCACCATCAACATCGGTGACCTGCTGGCCCGCTGGACGGGCGACCGCTGGCTCTCCAACCGGCACCGGGTGCTCCCGCCCGACCCCACGGCTCCCGACGAGGAGCTCGTGTCGCTCATCTACTTCTACGAGTGCGACCCCCTGGCCGAGGTGGAGTCCCTCGGCCCGCCGGTCGGCAAGGTCTCCCATCCCCCCGTACGAGCGTCCGACTACCTCCTCGAGAAGCTGAAGGCGATCACGGTATGAAAGTGCTGGAGCCCTCCGGTGTCGCGGTACGTGAAGGCGAATACGGCGACAAGGTCACCGCGGTCGAGCCCGGAGGCGTGGAGTTCATCCCCCTGTCCGAGCGCCACGGCAGCCCCCGCCGGCTGCTGTGGACCTGGATGTCCCCTAACCTCGAGTTCGCCACGATCTTCCTCGGCGTGCTGGCGGTGGCCGCGTTCGGGCTGAGCTTCTGGCAGGCGGTGCTGGGCGTCGTCGTCGGCACCGGCCTCGGGGCCCTCTCGCACGGCGTGCTGTCGGCCCGTGGCCCCTCCGCCGGGGTGCCGCAGATGGTCCTCGGCAGGCTGTCCTTCGGATACTGGGGCAACCTGATCCCCTCGGCCCTCAACTCCGTGGCGGCGGGCGTCGGCTGGTTCGCCGTCAACAGCGTCAGCGGGGCGCTCGCGCTCAACACCCTCACCGGCCTGCCGGCCTGGCTCTGCCTGGTGATCGTGGTCGCCGTCATGGTGGCGCTGGGGTTCTTCGGGCACAACCTCGTGCAGGCCTTCGAGCGGTACGCGTTCCCGGTGCTCGCGGTGATCTTCGCGGTGACCTCGGTGATCATCCTGTCGAGGTCGCAGCCCGGGTTCGCGGGCAGCGGCGGGGGGCTCGGCGGGTTCCTGCTCACCGTCGGCGCGACCTTCGGCTACGCGGCCGGCTGGAACCCCTACGCCGCCGACTACACCCGCTACCTGCCGCCGTCGGTGAGCAAGCGTGCCGTGGGCCTGTCGGCCGGCCTCGGCGTGTTCGTCCCCTGCGTGCTGCTGGAGGTCGTGGGCGCCGCGTCGGTCACCATCGGCGGCGACGCGCTCGGGCAGCCGACGACCGCCTTCACCGGGCACCTGCCCGGCTTCGTGGCCGGGCTGACCCTGCTCGCCATCACCCTCGGCGCGATCTCGGCCAACGCGATCAACGTCTATTCGGGCGCGATGTCGCTGCTCACCATGGGGGTACGGCTGCCGCTGACGCTCCGCAGGGCGCTCACGGCGGTGGCCTGCGGGGTGGCCGGGTTCCTCGTCGCGCTGTCCGGGCTGCAGGACGCCGGGCACAAGTACGAGTCGTTCCTGCTGGTCATCTCGTACTGGATCGGCCCGTGGCTGGCCGTGGTACTGCTCGACCGGTACCTGCGCCGGGGCGAGGAGAGCGGGGCGCTCCTGTACGACAGGCGGCACACCAACTGGGCGGGGCCGATCGCCATGGTGACGGGCGTCGTGCTCTCGGTGTGGCTGTTCTCCAACCAGGAGCTGTACGTCGGCCTGGTGCCCCAGCGGGTTCCGGCGGTCGGCGACATCGCGTTCGAGATCGGCTTCCTCGTCTCCGCCGTCGTGTACTACGCCCTCAAACCGCTCCGCCGATGACCCGCGCCGTACGGCCCGTCAGGCCGTCCTGACCGGAATAAGCCGCTCCGCCGTTACGCTTAGGACGGTTGAAACTTCAACGACGTGAGGGATGGATGAGCGCGATGCAGTTCGGGATCTTCACCGTGGGTGACGTCACCACGGACCCCACCACGGGCAAGACACCGAGTGAGCACGAGCGGATCAAGTCGATGGTCGCCATCGCGCTCAAGGCCGAAGAGGTCGGCCTGGACGTCTTCGCGACCGGCGAGCACCACAACCCGCCGTTCGTGCCGTCGTCGCCCACGACCATGCTCGGCTACATCGCCGCGCGCACCGAGCGGCTCATCCTCTCCACGGCCACGACCCTCATCACCACCAACGACCCAGTGAAGATCGCCGAGGACTTCGCCATGCTGCAGCATCTGGCCGGCGGGCGCGTCGACCTGATGCTCGGCCGGGGCAACACCGGGCCGGTGTACCCGTGGTTCGGGCAGGACATCCGCCAGGGCATCCCGCTGGCCATCGAGAACTACGCGCTGCTGCACCGGCTGTGGCGCGAGGACGTCGTGGACTGGCAGGGCAAGTTCCGCACGCCCCTGCAGAGCTTCACCTCCACGCCCCGGCCGCTCGACGGGGTCGCGCCGTTCGTCTGGCACGGGTCGATCCGCAGCCCGGAGATAGCCGAGCAGGCGGCCTACTACGGTGACGGGTTCTTCGCCAACAACATCTTCTGGCCCAAGGAGCACTTCATCCGGCTGATCCGGCTGTACAGGGAGCGCTTCGCCCACTACGGCCACGGGACGCCCGAGCAGGCCTACGTCGGGCTCGGCGGCCAGGTGTTCATGCGCAAGAACTCCCAGGACGCCGTGCGGGAGTTCCGCCCGTACTTCGACAACGCGCCCGTGTACGGCCACGGCCCCTCGCTGGAGGAGTTCACCGACGAGACGCCCCTCACGGTGGGCAGCCCGCAGGAGGTCATCGACAAGACTCTGACCTTCCGGGATTCCTTCGGCGACTACCAGCGGCAGCTGTTCCTGATGGACCACGCGGGGCTGCCGCTGAAGACCGTGCTGGAGCAGCTCGACATCCTCGGCGAGGAGGTCGTGCCCGTGCTGCGCAGGGAGTTCGCCTCCGGGCGACCGGCCGGGGTGCCGGATGGCCCCACCCACGAAGCCCTCGTCGCCCGCCGCGACGCCGAGGCGAGCGAGGACCGGCCGGTCGCCGCCGGCTCCCCCTCCTGACCGGCCCGCCCCACCCCATGGAGGAGCAGATGAAGCCCCTGAAGCTCGTAGCCGTCTCGGCGGGACTGGGCCGGCCCTCGTCGACACGCCTGCTGGCCGACCGGCTGCTGGAGTCGGCGAGGCGTCGCCTGGCCGAGGAGCGTGCCGTCGAGGTGCGCGTGGTCGAGCTGCGCGACCTCGCGACCGACATCGCCAACAACCTGGTGACGGGGTTCCCCGGCCCCAGGCTGCGTGAGGCGCTGGAGGCGGTCACGCAGGCCGACGGCGTCATCGCCGTGACGCCCATCTTCACCGCCTCCTACAGCGGGTTGTTCAAGTCGTTCTTCGACGTGATCGACAACACCGCGCTCACCGGGAAGCCCGTGCTCATCGCGGCGACCGGTGGCACGGCCCGTCACTCGCTCGCGCTCGAACACGCGCTGCGTCCCCTGTTCGCCTACCTGCGCGCCATCGTCGTGCCCACCGCGGTGTACGCCGCCTCCGAGGACTGGGGAACGGGCGCGAGCGCGGGCGACGACCTCGCCGGCCGGATCGGCCGCGCGTCGGAGGAGCTGGCCGATCTGGTCCTGCGCCGGCCGGCCACCACGGAGCGGGCCGACACCGTGGTCCCGTTCGAGCAGCAGCTCGCGGCGCTGCGCCCCTGACCGGCCAGCGCGCTTGACCTCGACCAACGTCGATGTCACATGCCGAGCGGGACATCGGGACGCGCGCGACGCCCTGCGCCGACGCGGCGGTGCGGTTCCGCCCGCTCGCGGGGTGGCAGGCTGTGCAGGGTGGACGACATCTGGGACCTGGTGGTGGTCGGCGGAGGCCCGGCTGGAAGCGCGGCCGCCCTGCGCGCGAAACAGCTCCGGCCGGAGGCGCGGGTGCTGCTGCTCGACAAGGCCGACTTCCCCCGCGACAAGGCCTGCGGCGACGGCATAGCCGCCCACGGCCGCGAAGAGCTCGCCCTGCTCGGGATCCCCGACCTGATAGCCGACTACCGGCCGACGCAGCGCCTCACGGTGGTCTCCCCGGGTGGCACGCGGGTCTCCGCGACCGTCGCCCGGCCCAACCACGTCGTCCCCCGCAAGGTGTTCGACGCGCGCCTGGTGGACGCCGCCCGGGCCCTCGGCGTCGAGGTGCGCCGCCACCGCGTACGCGCGCTGGCCCAGCGAGACGACGAGATCATCCTCGACGGGGTCATCTCCGCTCGCGCCGTCGTCGCCGCCGACGGGGCCAACTCGGCCGTGCGGCGTCTCATCGGCGTCCCCGCCACTCCAGAAAAGCACGTCGCGATCGCCGTGCGGGGCTACGCCGACGTGCCGGCCGACGACGACGCGCAGCTCATCGCCATGCAGAAGGAGGGATGGCCCGCGTACGCGTGGTCGTTCCCGATCGGCGACGGCACCGCCAACGTGGGCTTCGGGATGCTGCTGCCCCGGCTGCGCGCCACGGGACTGCCCGGCCGCGAGGTGCTCCACGGACGGCTCGCCGAGCTGCTGCCCCACCTGCCTGCCAGGGATCTGCGCGCCCACCACCTGCCCCTGTCGCCCGGCCGGCCGAGGCTCGGCGCGGGACGGGTGATGCTCGCCGGGGACGCCGCCAGCCTCATCAACCCGCTCACGGGCGAAGGCATCTACTACGCCCTGCTGTCCGGCCGGCTCGCGGGCGAGGCGGCCGTGCTGGCCGACCGGGACCCGCTGCCCGCCTACCGACGCGGGGTGAGGAAGTCCCTCGGACGCCACCTGCGCACGACCGACGTGCTGGCCCGCGCCGCCCAGTCATCCGGCTTCATCGACGCGGCGATCGGTACCGCCGCCCGGCGTAAGGAGGTCTTCGACCTGCTCGTCGACGTCGGCCTCGGCGCGGGCACCGTGCCCCTGCCGCTCGCGTACGCCGTCGCCCGCCGGTGGCTGGCCAACGGTTTCCGGCGATGAGCCGTCGGAGCAGACCGGCGATGAGCCCGGCGGGCGGTCTTCGGAGCAGTCCAGCAGGCGCCGGGCGCCGGGACCCTCGCTGGCGAGGATGTCGCGGGGGTTGGCGAGGTGGCAGGTGCGCAGGGACAGGCAGCCGCATCCGATGCAGTCGGTGAGGTTGTCGCGCAGGGCCAGCAGGCGGGCGATGCGCGTGTCGAGCTCGGCCCGCCAGACGGTGGACAGCCGCGCCCAGTCGTCACGCGTGGGGGTGCGCTCGTGCGGGAGCTGGTCGAGGGCTTCGCGGATCTTGGCCAGGGGGATCCCGACGCGCTGGGAGGCCCGGATGAAGGCGACGCGGCGCAGGGCGTCGCGGGCGTAGCGGCGCTGGTTGCTCGCCGTCCTGGTGCTGGTGATCAGACCGTGGCGCTCGTAGAAGTGCAGCGCGGACACCGCCACGCCGCTGCGGCCGGACAGCTGGCCAACGGTCAGTTCGTGGAACGTGGTGCGAGCGCGAGGCATGACCCGAGCCTAACGCCTGTCCTCAACATTGGTTCAGCCCAGCGAGCTCGGCGCGGAGACTGACCGGAGGGACGGGCGCGACGCCAGGGACCAGGGTCCTTCGCGCAAGGGGACTTGGACTCTGTGGCCGGCGGCGGCACCGGTGGAGCATTGGGAGCGAGAAGCGTTCTCACCCCGGGTTCTTCGCGACGTGCCGCCGCCTTGCCGACCGGGTACGCCGCCACAGGAAGAGGATCCTCATGAACGACCGCATCACCCCTCCCGTACTGGAAGAGCTCGACGCCGACGAGTGCCTGAGGCTCATCTCCCCGGGCGGCGTCGGCCGGGTCGGCTTCAACACCCCCACCGGGCCCGCCGTGCTCCCGGTCAACTACACGATGCTCGGCAAGGCGGTGCTCTTCCGCACCGCGTTCGGCGGGCCGATGGACGAGGATCTGAGCACCGGGATCAAGGGCGTCGAGTTCAAGATCGCGTTCGAGGTGGACGAGTTCGACTCCGTGTCCCGCGAGGGCTGGAGCGTCCTCGTCCGGGGAGCCGCCCACCGCATCTCCTCGGAGGAGGAGCTCGCCGCCCTGAGCGACTCCACCGTCGAGCCCTGGGCCGGCGGCGAGCGCCGCCTGTACATCCGGATCACCCCCACACAGCTCACCGGCCGCCGCATCCACCACTGACGGTGAGCTCATCCGCCCGGGAACCACCGCGCGGAGCCTCGCCGACCTGCCGCCCGGATCGAGAGGGCGGAGGGGGGAGGCCTCAGAGCCGGACGATCCGTACGGCGTCGGCGATGACGTAGCGGCAGTCGGTGCCGTACTGGCACATCGGATTCCCCGTCGCCGACTACAAGGTGCTCACCGGGTGGTGGGCCGACGTGGTGGCGGGCAGTCGGCGGCCCGGGTCCCCGAGGGGGACGCACCACGAGAGCGAGCCGGGGGATCTTCCCAGGTTATAGTGCTGTTACCGATGGGTACGATCATGTCAATAACACTCGCGCGCGTGAGGTGCGGTATCCCGCACCGCGGCCGAAGCGCTACTCCTGCCGCCGGCGCGAGCACCTGAGATGACACCTATCGCCGTGCCCGGCATGACCGCACCCGAAAACGGCTCGTAGACCAGCCCCCCGGTCCTCGGCCAGGGTTCGCCCATCCCCGCGCGGACGCTCGATCGGAGCGGCACACAGGGCGGAGCCCGGCTCGGATGATCCGCCCGCAGGCCCTGAGAGACAGAGGGGGACCACATGGGCGAGAGGCGGAAAAGACACGACCGCAGGCACTTGGACCGTGAACGACGGGAATGGCTGCGGCTGGGACTCGAGATAACGCTGGTCGCGCTGCGGACGGCGCTGGCCGTCTGGACCAGCCTTCACCAGTGAGCGACGGCGTCCGAGCGGTGAGCCGGACGTGGACCTCGGCGGCGGCGTCACCGGACGCCGCCGCCTCGCACTTCGCCGGCTCCGGCCCCACAAAGTAGTAAA